>DASXTY010000944.1:0-10441 GCA_036505155.1 Polyangiaceae bacterium
ATGCGCCGACACCACCACCACTGGAATTGAGCGCAACTCCGCTTCGCTAGCGTGAGCGTTGAGAAACTGCCAGCCGTCCATCACCGGCATCATGAGGTCGAGCAGGATGACGCAGGGCTTAGGGCTCGTCGTGCGCAAGCGCTCGAGCGCATCTTGCCCGTTAATGGCGCCGATTGCGTGGTACTGGTTATCCTCCAAAATTTCGCAGATTGTGCTCCGTACGTCGTTATCGTCGTCGACGATCAATACGGACCTATTGCATTCGCCTTCCCCGCGCGGCTTATCTTCTGCGCTGGTATGCATGCTTTTCTTTGAGGCTGGGTGGTAAGCGCGCGCCGCCGGGCGACGTGACCTTCTGCGGTTTAGCTCCCGCATGTATATGTCAGTTTGAAGCGCTTGTAAAGGTCGGCAAACGCGTACCAATGCAAATAACTGGTGGCATTTCGCAACACACTCCTTGCTCGAACCGGTTAGTTCAATAGACCGTTGGGGGAATGGGAACCTGACACTGGTTCGGGGGCGAAAGCCACTTGAGCAGATTGAGCCAAAAAAGCTCGATGTTCAGGCCGGTAACGTTGTTCCAGGTGGCATCGTAAGTGATCCACTCGTCACCCCACATGGCAATCCGACCCGCGTCGATTTCCAGCACCCTGAGGACAACTTGGTTCTGGCTATTCCATCCGATCGCGGTGCCGGCTCCGGCGGGCTCCCAGCCGTTATTGAGGTAGGCCGTGCCCATTTTGTCCGTGATCGGGTGTACCGCCCAGTTCTTGATATACCCGGCCGGGTTGCCGCCCGGCAGCCGCTCCGTATACAAGCACGGCATCTGTGTACAATAGGACATCCCGGAGAAAGCCAGCAGCGTATTGACGTTGGCGTTTTCGGTGTCGCCGGCGTAGCCGGTAGTGGTCATGAGTCCACCGCCCGCCCGCACCCAGGCTTCCAGCGCGCTCGCTTCCGCCGCCGTGTACGCGTGGATGGGGATGGTCTTGGGCACTTTTTCGCTCAGCACATCGAGCGACACGATCACCTGAAATGGTGCGAGCGTCGCTGCATCGAGCACTTGATCGCCGAGGGCAACGGCAGGCGTCGAGCTGCGTTGGTTCAGCCAGTTAGCAAAAACGTTTCCGTTACCCCACCCTCCCGGGTACCCCAGAGTGGCGATGTTCAAGCAATCGCAAACACCATCGCTATTTACGTCCACGTTATCGATGATGCCATCCGCATCGTCATCCAGACCGTTACAAGTTTCGAGACCGCTCTGCACGCCACCGCCCGCGCCGATAATCAGCGGCGCACCTCCGCTTCCTCCGGGGCTGGCACCGCCGCCACCCGTGGCGCCGGCGCTCATACCGGAGCTTGCACCCGTTCCGCTGTTCCCTTGGCCTCCCGCAGCATTGCCTCCGATTCCGTTTCCTCCGATTCCCGAGTTGTTTCCACCGGTAGCGGGCGCACCGCCCGCGCCTACGCCCCCGCGCGTTGCGGTATCGCCGGAGGAACCGCAGCCGAAAACCGACGTGGTCCCGATGAGAATCATCCAAACCTCTAAGTAGCCACGTCGGCGCATGCGAATATCTCCTTTGAGCAAAGTCGAACTTTTACTCTGTCATTTTGACGAAAAAAGTCAGTTAGGGGCGACGCAATACAATGTGGTAAATTTTCAACAATCTGACAGACCTCGGGATCGGGCCGCAGCTTTTTTCTACGCGGATCACAGGCATTAGATCTGAATCAGCTGAAACGTCGCGGCACGCGATGAGTATACCGTCAAATCTGCCAGTGGGTGACTTGGCCCGACAGTTATGGCAAACATCGTCCCGATGAGAATTGTTCTTGCCGCGTTTACTGCAGCCATCGGATGTTTTGTCACTTCGTGTTCTAACTCGGATAGCGGCAGCGCCGGCAGCGCCGGCAGCGGGGGAACAGCGAACGTCGGAGGCGCACCCGTCAGTGGTATGGGTGGTACCACCGCGGGCAAGGGCGGCGTGACCAGCGGCGGAAGCGGCGGCGCACTTTCGGTGGGAGGTACAGCGGGGTCAAACGCCGCCGCGGGAGCGGGTGGCATGGTGAGTTCAACCGGCGGCGTTGCGGGAGCCGGGACTGCTTGCACCGCGCTCGCCGCCCCAACCGGAGCGACCGTCACCGCCAGGCCGGCGGATGGTCCCACGCTCGATGCCGTCGTTTCCGGCGCCAGCGGCGGGACTACGATTTTGCTGGAAGACGGCACGTACCTGATTCCCCGACTGAATTTTACGACTTCTAACGTTACGCTGCGGAGCGTTTCCAACAACGCCGCGGCCGTTATTCTAGACGGCCAATACCTCGCCGACGAAGCCATCTCGATCACGGCCAGCAACGTCACCATTGCCCACGTCAGCATTGAGCACGCATACAACCACCCGATCCATGTGTCGCCCCCCAGCACCGGCGGCGATATCACCGGAGTTCTGATCTACGGCGTCCACATCGAAGACGGGGGCCAGCAGTTCATCAAGATCAACTCCAACGGCGGTGGTTTCGTAGACAATGGCCGCGTCGAATGTTCGACCTTTCTGATGACGACGGCGGGTCGAGCCAAAGTCGACACTTGCTGCGGCGGTTGCTACACCGGCGGCATCGACGGGCATGCCGCGCGCGGCTGGATCGTGCGGCAAAACCGGTTCGAGGGAATTTATTGCGACGGGAGCGGCTTAGCCGAGCACGCGATTCATTTTTGGCGAAGTTCGCGCGACACGCTGGTGGAAAACAACACCATCATCAACTGTGCGCGAGGCATCGGATTCGGCCTGGGCGACACCATCGCCGAACGAACCTATCCGGACAGCCCGTATGGAGGAGCCAACCTACAGCACTACGACGGCATCATCCGCAACAACGTGATCTTCTCCAACATCGACTTTTTCGATACCGGCATCGAGCTGCACCACGCTCGCGAGCCGCGCCTCTACCACAACACCGTCATCTCCGACGGCGGAGCCGCATTCTTCAGCTCCATCGATTGGCGCTTTACCGACACCCAGGCCATCCTCGCCAACAATCTGGCGACGCGGCTCACGGAGCGCGACGGCGCGATGGCAACCCTCACCACCAATCTTCCAGCTGCCCCCGGCGCCGGCGTCGGCGCACCCCTCAGCTATTTCGTCAATCCAGCGGCCGGCGACCTTCATCTCAGCGCATCCGCGAGCGGGGCCGTCGACCAGGGAACACCCGTGACTGAAGCGGGCGTCGACATGGACGGCGAAACACACGACATCGGCGCGCCGGATCTGGGAGCGGACGAGCGAAAGTAGTGTCACACCTCCCCTTCCCCGAGCTTCCGATAGATGGTGCGCGTGGAAATGCCCAGCAGCTGAGCGGCCAGAGGTTTATCGCCTTCGGTGTGTTTGAGCGTTTCGCGAATAAGGCGGCTTTCGACTTCGGCGAGCGGAGTGCCGATGGGGAAATTCAGAACGGAAGGAGCCGGAGCGCTGCTTTGGGCGACGACGGGGGGCAGGTCTTCGAGGCGCAAGGTGTTCGAGCGGCAAAGCACGGCGGCGCGTTCGACCACGTTTTCGAGCTCGCGCACATTACCTGGCCAAGAGTAATCAACCAGCTTGGAGAGGACCTCGGGAGGAATGTTGAGCCGCGGGCGGCGGTTTTTCTGGCAATATACGCCTAGAAAATGATCGATCAACAAAGGGATGTCTTCGCGCCGGGCGCGAAGCGGCGGGGCGGTCACGTAAATCACGTTGAGTCGGTAATAAAGATCCTCACGAAAGCGGCCCGCTTCCACCTCAGCCGCCAAATCGCGATTGGAGGCCGCTACGATGCGGACGTCCGCCTTGGTGGTTTTGCCTCCGAGCGGCTCGTATTCACCCTCTTGCAGCACCCTCAGGATCTTCACTTGCACCGCCGAAGTAAGCTCTCCAATTTCGTCCAGGAACAACGTGCCGGCTTTTGCCCTGGCGAACCGACCGTCGCGGCGAGCGATCGCGCCGGTGAAGGCGCCGCGCTCATGACCGAAAAGCTCCGCCTCCAGGATGCCCTCGGGGATGGCAGCGCAGTTGACCGCCACGAAGGGGCCGGAGCGCCCGCTCCGAGTGTGAATATAGCGCGCAATGAGCTCTTTGCCGGTACCGCTTTCACCCAAGATGAGCACCGTAGCGCTAGAGCGTGCCGCCTGGGTCGCCACATCCAGCACGTGGCGGAGGGCGGTGCTCTGACCGACGATGTCCCGCGAGGTGAGCAGCTTGAGCTCTTGCCGCAACGAACGATTTTCGGCCATCAACAACTGGCGCTCGGCAGCCATGCGCACGCTCTTCACGATGGTCATGCGTTTGAGCGGCTTTTCCACGAAGTCGTAAGCGCCGACGCGCATCGCAGCTACCGCAGTCTCCACCGTTCCATAGGCGGTCATCAGAACCACTTCCGAATCGGGCGACACTTCTTTGAGCGCGCGCAGCAGTTCCAGTCCGTTGACACCCGGCATCATCAAGTCGGTGAGAACGACTTGGACGCGGTGCCGGCGCGCGAGCTCCAGCGCTGCTTTGGCGTTGTCCGCCGTGAGCACGCGCATGCCCTCGCGCTGAAAGATGCGCTCCAGCGAGCTCAAATTGCTGGGCTCGTCGTCGACCACCAGCAGCGTGATTTCGGGCCCCTCTCCCATTGCCGGTCGCGGGTGGGAGTCGGAGCTTTCAGGAGGGCTGCTGGGTCGAGCCGATCTGTCCAGCTCGGAAGACATAGTGTCATCCATAAAGCCATTCTGTCATTTCTATGCCAGTCGGTCAACACAGCCACAAAAGGCCTAGCGTGAGGGGCTTGCCCGGCGGAGAGCGCAAATTTGGCTAACCTCACGCCACCCCGTGACGACCTCAGCGAATAGCTTGCTGCGTACAAAGCGCCTCGAGCTCCGGCCCCTCGAGATGCGCGATGTGGAGCCACTTTGGCCGTGCGTCTCGGACCCCGAGTTTCCTAAGTTCATGGCGTGGAGTGCGCACCGCAATCGGAAAGAGACTGAGGACTGGGTGGCCAGCGTGCTGGCGGCGCGCGCCGAGGGCACCGATTACGTTTGGTCGATCCGTCAGAACGACACCTTATGCGCGATGATCGGCTTGCATGACGTGGTTCGAACGAGCCGCGCCTGGCGACAGGATCGGAGCGAGCTCGGCTACTGGTGCGGACCGCCGTACCAGAACCGCGGCATCATCACGGAGGCCGCGCGCGAGGTACTTCGCTTCGGGTTCGAGGATCTCGCGCTGCACAAGATCACCGTCGGCTGTGCGACTGAAAACGGCGCGTCCCAGCGGGTCATCGAAAAGCTCGGGTTCCGGTCGGTCGGTGAACAGCGCGATCACTTCTACCGGTTTGGCCGTTGGTGGAACCATTTGAGCTTCGAAATGGTGGTGGATGAGTGGCGAGCTTTTACGGAAATGCTACAAACCGGCGCATGACCTCCGCAAAGAAAAGCGTTCTGGTGACGGGCGGAAATCGGGGAATCGGGCTGGGCGTGTGCCGGCAGCTCGCCGAGCGAGGGTTTCGGGTTCTCCTCGGCTGTCGGGATCTTCAGCAAGGGCGAACTGTGGCTCGCGAGCTCCGCGGCGAAGTGGAGCCGGTGGCCATCGACTTGACCTCGGACGAAAGCGTCACCGGCGCAGCGGAGGTGGTGCGCCAACGCTGTGGAAAACTGGACGTTCTGGTGAACAACGCCGCCGTTGCCCTGAACGGATTCGACGCCGAGGTGGCGCGGCGAACGGAAGACACGAATTTCTTCGGAACCTTACGCGTGACGGACGCGATGCTCCCCCTGACAAACGAGCCCGGCAACATTGTGATGGTCTCGAGCGGCGCGGGAACGCTATCGCACGTGAGCGCCGATCTGCAGAAACAATTTCTTGACCCCGAGCTTACGCGAGAGCGGCTGATTGCACTGGTCGAATCGTTTGTCGAAGACGTAGTGCATGGCCGTCACACCGAGCGCGGCTGGCCCACGTCGGCGTACAGCGTGTCCAAGGTCAGCCTGAACGCGCTCACACGGATTCTTGCTCCAAAGCTCCAGAGCCGCGGCATCTTGGTGAACAGCGTGTGCCCCGGCTGGGTGCGCACCGATATGGGAGGCTCGAGCGCCACCCGAAGCATCGACCAAGGCGCAAGTAGCGTGGTGTGGGCGGCTCTGCTCGAGCCCGGTGGCCCGACCGGCGGATTTTTCCGCGATGGCAAGCGCATCGACTGGTAAAGGCCTTAGCCCCTAGCCCCTCAGTTCTTGGGCGTAAGCGGCCCTTCCAGGCGGATGTCGCGAATGGCGTCGCGAAAGCGCACCTGCTGCTCGTTGAGGACCAGGCCCACCTCGATGAGGCGTTTGGTAACCTGTTCTTGGCGGGTCATGATCTCGGTGAGGCGTTTGGTGAGCTTGGCGCGAAGGTCGGCGGCCTGGGCATTTTTCTCGATGGCCTTCAGACTCTGGCGGGTTTCGAATCCGGAGCGTTCCAGTTCGCGCTGCTCCTCTTGCAGCTTTCGCTGCTCGTCGGTGGCCTTGCGCAAGCTGTCCCGCATCACCCAGGCATCGCCGAGCTTTTTGGCGATGTCGGCATTTTTTCGCGCGTCGCTCAGGTAATCGCGCACCGCTTGGTCTGCCAGCTCATTCAGCCAATCGACCTGCTGTTGGGTGGCGCGGCGCTCGTCCACAGTAAGCTCGAGCTTGGAGTGGGGGCGCAGCTCGACCGGCACCATGGCGGTCGAAGTGGCCGCGTCGTCATCGGTACCCTGCGGTGGCTTGTACAAACGGGTTCCGGGCAAACGCGGATGGCGGACCAAAAGCTTGGCACGCTTTTCGGCGCCGTAATCCACTTTGTACGTGGTGCGCGTCACTTCGTCGCGCTCGATCCAGAGCTGACTCGCTTCGATCCGGTAGAGGCGCGCGCCGCGCTGATCGTACCGCCGGTCCGCGATCAGGGCGACACTGCGCTCCAGGGCAAAGGGGACGGTGGCGGTGGCCTTTCGCGGCAGCGGATCTAAAAGTCCTTGCCCCAGAAAAGAACCGCGTTCAAAAACCGCGATCGGGCCGCCTTCCAAAAGCCCGCGGGTGGAGTTGGTGAAACGCGCCACGCGGAAAGGATGGGACGCCGACGCCATCACGCCGGGATCGGGAGAAAACAGGAACACCGACTCACCGGGGACGCGCTGGCTCGCAAGCAGCACCATGGTGGCGCTCTTGTTCGGAACCGTGACCGGCTTTGGAATATCGTAGCGCGTGGTGCCCGATTCGAGCGCAACGGCAGCCAAGTCCGCGATGCGCCGCGGCGCGCTGATGTCGGGCCTCGGTGGCGGGGGCGCAGCGGGCGCTGGCGCGGCCGCGCTTTCCAATTGCATGTCCGCTGCTCTTGCAGCGCCTCCCGTCCCCCTGGCACCCATCACCTTGGTTTTGATCTTCTTGGACCGTCCAACCGCCTTGGGGATTTCGCCCTTGAATGAAACCAGATCCTCGTCCCGAGCCTCTTCTGCTTCCTCTTTATTCGCGGGGGCCGAAGCGGCTTGAGCCGCCGGCGCAGCAGGTTTTTGCTCCTGCTCCGGACCAACCCGCTCTACACGTTGACCCTGTCCGGACTTGTCGAGCGAAGTGACACCTTGTGGCACAGCCGCAATGATCTCGCCTTGATCCGAGACCACCGGACGCTCGGGTACCACCGGAGTGCCGAGCGTCGATTGAAATGCGAGCGGAGCGCCGGCTACCAACGAAAGCGCGACATCGTTCCAGTCTTCGCCGGAAAGGTTTTGCACGATTCCCCACACCTGAAGGTCCGCGGTGCCGTCGGCATGCACGACGACGCGATACGAGGGGCGCCAAACCGGCGTTTCGGCAAGATAGCCAATCGTGAGATCGTGTCGCTCGCCGTCCAGATGCAGCACCACGGATCGCATGCGCTTCGGCCCGACCTCCGGCTTTTCCGGCGCCGGAGGCGCAGGCGCGCCGCGGGGTTGCTTTTGCAGTGGGATGGGAACCGGAGGCGGTGGCGGGTTCGGAGGCCCAGGCCTTTCGGTGTCTTCGAGATCGAGCGGAAACGAGGCCGAGCGCACCGAGCTACCACCGCGCTCGATGATGGCCAGCGAAGCCAAGAAATCGCCCACCATGCGCTGCTGCATGTCGAAAGTGACGCGCTCCTCGTTCACCGTGCCCGAGCGCTCGAAATACCCGACCCCGTTTCGATAGATAACGACGCGCCGGAGCGGCAACTGGCCGCTGGTGACGTTGGGCCCGGCGCAAGCACCGCATGCCAAAAAGCATAAAAGCCAGGCCCGGTATCGCATACTCGGCTCTTGTCATTAAGTTGACGGTCGGTCAAGATGCGCTCGGAGTTAGCTAGCACCCGATGACCGAACCGACGCGCGCCGCGAAAACTCCGCTGGTTAGCCTGATCATGGGATCGCAAAGCGACTGGGCTACGCTCTGCCATACGGCGCAGACGCTGGATGAGCTCGGCATCGCTTACGAGCTTCGCATTGTGTCCGCTCATCGCACTCCTGATCTGTTATTTTCCCACGCCTCGGGAGCCGAAGCGCGGGGCATCGAAGTCATCATCGCTGGCGCGGGGGGAGCGGCGCACCTTGCGGGAATGGCAGCCGCCAAGACCACGTTACCGGTGCTGGGCGTCCCGGTTCAAAGCAGCAGTCTGAATGGCTTGGATTCGCTCTTGTCCATTTCGCAGATGCCCGCCGGAGTCCCAGTGGGAACCCTAGCCATCGGAAAAGCGGGCGCCATCAACGCGGCCCTTCTGGCGGCGGCGATTCTGGGCATCAAACACCCGGATATCCAGTCCAATCTAAAACGCTTTCGAGAGCAGCAAACACAAAAAGTGCTGGACCGTCCCGATCCCAGCCGTGAGGGGTAACCATGGTTCTTACGGTCGGCGTCCTGGGAGCAGGACAACTGGGCAGGATGTTGGCGCTCGCGGGCTATCCCCTCGGGATCCGTTGCGTGTTCGTCGACCCATCCCCCGATTCGACCGCCGGCGAGATCGCACCGCTGATTGTCGCCGACTATGACGACCCGGGCATCGCCGAAAGACTCGGGGATGTAGATTTGGTCACCTACGAATTCGAGAGCGTCCCTGAAGCCGCAGCGCTTAAACTCATGGAGAGCGGCAAAACGGTATTGCCCCACCCGCGTGCGCTTCGCGTGGCGCAAGATCGCTGGCTCGAGAAAATGTGTTTTCGCGAAGTGGGGATCCCGACCGCGCGGTTTGCGAAAATCGACGGCCCGCCCGATTGGGAAGCAGCCGTGGCGGAGGTGGGTCTCCCGTGCGTCTTTAAAACCCGGCGCCATGGCTACGACGGAAGGGGGCAGCAGGTGGTGGAGCGACCCGAGCAGTGCGCGGCGGCTTTTTCTGAGCTCGGGAAGGTTCCGCTGATCGCCGAGCAATTCGTTTCGTTTGCGCGAGAGCTGAGCATCATCGCTGTGCGAGGAACCCAGGGCGAGCCGCGCTTCTATCCGGTGTGTGAAAATGTGCACAGCGCCGGGATGCTCCAGCAGTCGCTTTGTCCGGCGAACGGCAGTTCGGAAAAATTACAAGAGCAAGCCGAGCGGCACGCTCGAGCTTTGCTGGCACATCTCGACTACACCGGGGTGATGGCGCTCGAAATGTTCGAGGTCGGCGGCGAGCTTTATGGAAACGAGATCGCTCCCCGAGTACATAACTCAGGTCATCTCACCATCGAGGCGGCGCTCACCAGTCAGTTCGAAAATCACTTGAGAGCCATCATCGGTCTCCCGCTCGGCTGCACCGAGGTTCCGACCTTTGCGGCCATGCTCAATATCGTGGGGAGCTTGCCGGATTCTGCGCGTGTGCTCGCGGTCGAAGATGCGCACCTCCACCTTTACGGAAAGTCCCCGCGCGCGGGCCGGAAGCTCGGCCATGTCACGGTGCGAGCAACAACGCGGGCGGAGCTTTCGAAAAAGCTGAGCGAGCTCAAGACTTTGGTCACAGCTGATTCATAAGCTGCGCTTGACGTGGGTGGTGACGGTAGCGAGCGGCTGTGCGCGGGCGCGCGGGTTTCTTCATCTGTGACGCAATGCGCGGTGGGCGGCATCGGCACGATTTGCTCGAACTGCCTCGCGGCGCGTTGTCAGGCAGACGAACTTGCCTGCCTCGACGACTGGTGAGTCACCGCCGGGCGCTTCCCTCGCGAGACAAATCACGTCTCGTGGAACAGCAGGCCGTTTTCCGCCACGCCAGGGCAGCGACCCGCGCTCAAGGGGCTAGGGCTGTCTATCGCTTCAGGAGGCGCTGGATCGTGAGACGTGCTTCGTTTTCGCTCACGGCCTTTTCAGCGAGGAGGAACGGCTCGATAACTTCGGTGCCCACCAGTACACGGTGAGCCTCGGCAAGCTCGCTCTGTAGAGTGCCGCCTTGGTCGATCAGTGTCCCGACCAGCAGAGTTACCAGCGCGTGCTTCACGATTTGGGGAGCGA
>DASXTY010000945.1:0-3324 GCA_036505155.1 Polyangiaceae bacterium
TCATCGGCGTGCGACGGGGCAGCCATCGCTCGGCGGAAGCCGCACTGAAGTATTATCTTTTGGGGAGCTTCGCCGCAGCGCTCTTGTTGTTCGGAGCAGCGCTTCTGTATGGGGCCACCGGCCACACCGATCTCAAGTCCATCGGGGAGTCGGTGGCGACCATAGGTCAAGCCGGGAGCCGAGTGAACGCCGTCCCGGTGCTGATCGCGTTGGCGCTTACGCTGGTCGGTCTCGGTTTCAAGGTGGCGGCGGTACCGTTCCACATGTGGACCCCGGACGCTTATGAAGGAGCGCCCACGCCGGCCACCACCTACATGGCGGTGGCGGTCAAAAGCGCTGCGTTTGCGGTGCTGCTGCGAGTACTGATTTTCGGGTTTGGCGATGCGCGACTGATGAGTTGGGGCACCGGTTGGCCTCCGGTGCTCGCGCTGCTGGCGGTGCTCACCATGACGGTTGCCAACCTGATCGCGGGCCGGCAGGAATCGGTCAAACGCATGCTCGCGTACTCCTCCATCGCCCATGCGGGCTACGCGTTGGTTGGCGTGACGGCCCTCGTGCGTAGCCAACAAGCAGAAGCCAGCGTTCTACTTTATCTTCTCACTTACGCTGTCTCGACCGCCGGCGCGTTTGGCTCGCTCATCTTGTGTGGACGCCGAGGCGCCGAAGCCGTTAGCTATGAAGACTTGGCCGGGATGGGAAAGCGTCATCCCGCCGCCGCTCTGGCGTTTTCCTTGTTTCTTCTGTCTCTGGCCGGCGTTCCTCCCACCGCGGGGTTTTTCGGCAAGCTCTATGTGCTCCAAGCAGCAATGGACGCAGGCTTGTATTTATTGGCCGTGATCACGCTGCTGAACAGCATTGTCGGCGCGTATTATTACATCCGCGTCATGGTCTACATGTACATGCGCGAACCGGCGCCCGGCGCACCATTTGCCACGCCCATGCGCTCCGGCTACGTCGCCTCGGCATTGGTCGCAGCAGCGCTCTTGGTGCTTGCCATCGGTCTCATGCCGGGATCCTCGCTGGAGATGGCGTTGGCGGCCGCCAAGCACGGGGGATAGAGGGGAGCCGCACGGGGGCCGCATCTAAAAAGGAACGCGGAGCTTGCGGGTACTGCGAAGGGGCCGATTTCCGTGCGTGGCGCCGCAAACTTTCCCGAAAATGTGACAACCCGGCGATCGCTCGGTAAACCCGAAGGGAGCCCGCGATTTTAGATTTTCGGGGTTCATGAAGCGGCATGTTGAGCCCCAAAGCGCTGCTTTCTCAGCACGGACTCCGCGCCAAGCGGAGTTTTGGTCAAAACTTCCTGGTTGACCAAGCTCTAGCTCGGAAGATCGCCGCCTTCGTTTGTCCCGAGCAAGGCGGCGGCTTGGTGGAGATCGGTGCGGGACTCGGGGCTCTCACGGGGCCGCTGCTGGACCGGGGCGCCCGCGTGACAGCGATCGAGCGCGACCGGGACTTAGTGCCCCTGCTACGGCAACAATTTCCGGAACCGATTGGGTCAGGTGTTTTGCGCCTGGTGGAGGCGGACGCACAGACCGTGGACTACGAGGCGCTGCTGGCTGATTTGCCCCGGCCGCGCCGGCTTTGTGGAAACCTCCCCTACCAGTTGAGCGGGCCCCTACTCCGCCGCGTGGCAGCCCTCGGAACGCAACATATCGAAGGCGCGGTGTTTCTGCTACAGCTCGAGGTGGTAAACCGATTGCTCGCGCCTCCCGGGAGCGGGGACTACGGGGCCATGAGCGTGTTCATCCAGGCGCGTTTCGAAGCGCGGCGCCGCTTGGTAATAAGTCGCCGCGCTTTTTATCCGGTGCCTCGCGTGGACTCCGCACTGGTGGAGCTCACGATGCTGCCGGTTGCCCTGAGCCAAGAGACCCCGGCGTTTCGCGCCGTGGTCAAGGCCGCCTTTTTGCAGCGGCGAAAGAAACTTCGCAATGCCTGGCGCGGGCTCCTCGACCGGAGCGATGAACAAATCGCCCGAGCTGCCTTGCGCGCCAAGATCGATCTGGACGCGCGCGGCGAAACTCTGGATGTCACGGCTTTCGCGCGTATGGCCGAAGAGGTGAGACGATGAAATCGCTCTATTGTGGTGCCGACTGTCTGGTACGAGGGGCACTCATGGTTTTCCTGAGCGCCCTATCCTTGCGCTGCGAGTCGAAAGCGGCCCCCGGTTCCTCCTTCGTCGATGCGAAGTTCGGAATCTTCTATGGGGGCCAGATTCAGCAACGACAAAAATTGCCACTCGAAGTCGACCCGGCCAAACAACGCCACGGATTTCGCCTCGATTTTTCCCAGCCGCCGCTCGGAGCCACCCCGGTCTATTGGGAGATCGACACACCGGCACCCACGGCTCCGGGTAAAGCCGGCGGCCCGAAGCGACTCACCCGCGTTGGCTGGGAACAAGTGCGCGCGGGCCAAGACCGGCTGGATCACGCGTTTTCGTTTGAACCAAAGGATCGGGTGGGGCTGTGGAATTTTCGGGTATTGGTGGGTGAGGCGCCGGTGATCGATCAGGCGGTGCTGGTTTATGACCCGAACCGGAAGGCGGATGAGCCCCTGAAGCTCGAGGAGTTGTAAGGCACCCACAATCAATCGTGTCCCGCCCACCCGCCCCCACCGGAATCCTCCGCCGGGGGCAAGCCCCCGGTCCCCCAGACGCGATTCGCTCCGCTCATCGTGGGCGAGCATTCGCTCGCAGGGCTCAAGGAATACCTGTCTTCGATCACGAACGCCTGGAGGTCTACCAACTCGCGCTCGCATCTTTGGCTTCGCCACGAGCCTGTGCCGTCGCGTTTGGGCTCTTGAGCCTTGCCTGTACCCGCAGGGTCATCAACGATTCGCATTCGGGCACTCCCCGGGAGCTCGGGTCACATCCTGAAGCGGGCGCAACGCCGGTCGGCTCTCATTCGGCAGCAACGCCGTCGCCCGACGCAGGGCCGGCATCGAAATCGAAGCTGCTGCCGCCGCTCCAAGCCGCGGAGCCGACGCTGGCGCTCGAAGTTCCCGGGTTTCGCACCGCGGTGGTTTCAGTGCCCACCGGCGCGCGCGAGCCAAGGCCGGTTTGGGTAGCGCTGCACGGCAACTTCGATCGCCCCGAGTGGCAGTGTGGAGTGTGGCGCGAAGTAACTGGCGCATTCCCGTTCATATTGTGCCCGCGCGGTAGTCCCCGAACCGACGCGCCCAAATCGCTCGACCGATGGACGTATTTGGGAGTCGCGCAAACCGAAAAGGAGCTCGAAGCGGGGCTCGAAGCGCTCCGTTCGCGTTTCACGGGTTACGTATCCGACGGAACGGTGGTGTTTCTGGGCTTCTCGCTGGGCGCAATTC
>DASXTY010000946.1:0-2894 GCA_036505155.1 Polyangiaceae bacterium
ACTGACGCTTTGAACTACGTCCGTCAGGTTCGAGAACACCGGTGGGTTTTGGGTGCCGTCATAATCCATCACCGAAAGGTGGCCTGGCCCGAGGTCTGAGTTGTTGAAGGCGACGTGCAGCGAATCCGGAGAAAACGCAGGCGTCTGCATGAACTTCACCGGTAAGCTGGACGGGATCACCTGCACCGTCGTTGTGTCCACGAGGACTGCGGGGATGCCCGCGCCCGCGCCGATTTTCTTCAACTGCGTGCCCATCTGCGGAACGCCATTGGTGAGCGCGCGCTTACCGTCGGGAGTGAGCCCGGGCCACGCAAAAATTAGCCCGTTGTCGGTCGACCCAAGTTCCGGAGGTGGTATGGCGCTGCTGGTCAAGTCGAAGGTCTTGCTTAAATCCGGCTCGCCCCTTCCTCCGCCCCAGTTCCATCCAGAGCCGAGCACCCCGCCGTTGGCGCTCACCGAATGGCACACGGTGCATCCGGTGTTACAGGTGGTACATCCCGCAATGTACGGTTCCGTGTAGGATCCAAGACGAATGCGGAACGCTCCAGCGAGGGGCAATTTGGTAGCGGGATCGATGAACACCTTGGATCCATACGTGGTGTAGTAGACGGCTCCCTTCATTTTCCCCGGCGCGATAAGCCACGACTCGTTGATGGGCCCGGTGACCTGCCCAGCGCACAGCTTGCTCACCGAAACCTTGACCAGGTCCGAACCGGTGCTGGTCAGGGTCAAGCCCCTCCATACAGCATCCGGAATGGTCACCCGCAACGGGGAGGTGCCCGCTGCAGCTTGCTCATAAACATAATGAGGATAGGTGATTTTGAGATAAGTAGAGTCGGCGCACCCGCCAGAAAACTGGAGCTCGGGCGGCTGGAGCCCACGCGGAAAAACGGTCTTGTCGTAGGGGTACAGCCAACCGAAAGACCCATCTGCCGAGCCGCCCGCCGCGAGCTTCGTGATGTCCGCCGGCGTGATGCCGTCGATGTTGTTTTGGATCACGACGTCAATCGTGAGACTGGTGCTGATGGTGGCGGTGCCGATGTTGGCCGTCACCTTCACCACGCCGCCAACAAAGCCGTTGGCGCTGAAAACGCCGTCCTGACCGATCGACCCGATGCGCGTATCGTCGACGATCCACACGACGTTCGGCGCGGCCGAGCCATTTTCCAGCAGAACTGAGCATTTTATGGTCGCCGCCGCTCCTGAGACCAGCAGCGAGCCCGGCGTGCACACCAGCTTTACCCCGCCGCTCACCGCGCCATCTGGAAAAGTGAGAACGACCGTGCTGCTGGAGTCCGATGCGGCCCCGTCACTGTTCGCCAACCCAGAGTCGAATCCGGTGTTCATGAAGTTGCCGCTGGCGGCGAAGCCGTTTCCCCCGGTCGTGCCGGTCCCGCCAGCGCCGCCGTTCGTCCCTCCGGTGCCGGCGGTGCCGCGCCGGTCGCTGCCCAGCCCAGCGTCGTGGGAGCACGCCGAGAGCAAGCTCAATACTGCCGAAAGCGCTGCGTACCCGAAAAGTCGTCCCATGGTCATCACCCGTTGGACTCCGAGGGCCAATCGCCCAAATTGCAATGTAGCAGAATTCAGAGCCTTGCGGTTACTTTGAGTGCGGGGAGAGACGGAGATTTGGAAAAAAAAGTGGGTCTCTTCATTTTTTTGTCGAGGTCGCGTGGCGTCGCGTGCCGTTTCGCCCGGCCCATCACGGGGTTGAAAGATTTTCGTGGTCAAGTATCATTGCGCCATGCGACTGGGAGTCGGTAAAGCCATTGGTAGCGCGACGCGTGCTGTCCTCGCGACGCTGCTTGCCGCTTGCCTGACCCAGCTTGGCTGCAGCGGAGACGACGTTGCCGACCGGGCTCCGGCAGCCGGAGGCGCAGGCTCAAGCGCCGGTGGCAGTGCCGGATCCGCAGCCAGCGCGGGGCTCAGCGCTGGTGGTACCTCGGTCGCCTCCGGCGGCACGGCGGGGGTTCAGGGAGGCGCGACCGGGACCGGGGGGGCGATTCCGGTCGCATGCAACGCGCGGGGTTTCGCGCTTGAATTCGATGGCGTCGACGATCAGGTGACGATGGGCGCTGCTCCGAGCCTCGGGCTGTCGCAATGGACGCTCGAGGCATGGATGAAACGCACTGGACCAGGCCAGTCCACCAGCACGGGTCCAGGCGGCATCGGCGTGATTCCGCTCATTGCGAAAGGCAGAGGCGAAGCAGACGGCGACCCGCGCGATTGCAACTACATTCTTGGGATCCGGCCCACCGACGGAGTCCTCGTAGCCGACTTCGAAGAAATGGCAACCGGAGGGAATCACCCGATTGCCGGAACCACCGTGGTCTCCCAAAATTATTGGCATCACGTAGCCGCCACTTACGACGGCACGACTTGGCAGCTTTACCTCGACGGTGCGCTCGAGGCGACCCTCGCGGTCAATGCCAGCCCGCGGTCCGACAGCATCCAGCACTTTGGGCTCGGCGCTGCTTTGAATTCCATGGGGGTCGCGTCCGGATTTTTCCAGGGTGCCTTGGACGAGGTGCGGGTTTGGAACACCGCGCGCTCGCTCGCCGAAATCCAGAGCGGCATGTCGGCGAAGATCCCTTCGGCGACCGGGCTGGTCGGTCGCTGGGGCCTCGACGAAGGCAGTGGCACTCAGGCAGGCGATAGCGTCGCCGGTGTCAACGGCACCATCAGCGGAGCGACCTTCGTCATGGGCAGCCCCTTTGCGCTGGTGCAGCCTCCGTCGCCCACGCTGGTAGCTCCTTCAGAAAGCGCGACCGGCGTCGCCACCACGACCCCCGTGAGCGTGACGGTGACGGACCCGGACTCCGCCACTCACGACGTGCGCTTCTTCGGAAGGAAATACGTGCCTTCCGACGACTTTACCATCGTGGTGTTTCCGGACA
>DASXTY010000947.1:0-12664 GCA_036505155.1 Polyangiaceae bacterium
GATGCAGAGCTCATCGCCAGCGCTGGGCTGCGCCCCGAACCTCCCGCTCGGTTGCCGCCGCGGGTTGCGGAGCCTTGAGGCAGCCCAGGACCTACAGCGCCGCGGACTTGCTGATGTCCAGTTGAATAATTCGGAGGACCCGCACCGCTTTCTCGTGGCGATAAATGGCCGCTTCGCTGATTCTCCGCACGTGTCGATCTGGGAATGACGGAGTGGTGGCGAATCGACTATCAGTGACAAACAGAATGGTGGGGTTTTGCCGCCAGGCAGGGCGCGGCAGCCAGTCATCGAAATCGTCGCGCTGGTTGTTGTCATTGCAGCCAACTGGAATGCGAGAACCGAAAGAAGCGAGCGCCGCGTGTGCCTGCGCGCAGATGGTCCAGTGGGGTCCGATCACCACCGGAGTCTGACTGGTCTCGAAAGCCGTGTCTTCAACCGCTTGTTTCAGCAAACTGCGTCCCGGCCCCCATGCAAGAAGGTCATTCGTGATGTCCTGGCGGGCATCGTAACGATTTCCTAGCAGACGCATCGGCAGGGGCGTTTGTATCCAGGCAAAAACCGCCAGCACCACTGCGGTGCCCGCCGCCAAAGCGGCCGCCGACCAGCGCGCGCTGATCGCATCGGTGCGCGCGACATGAATTGCCAAGCCCAGGTACGCCGGCGCGATCCAGTGTGGCTCGACCGATCGGGACCACACTGAGAGCGCAACTAGCGGGAGCGCTGGCACGATGGTTATTAACCACAAAAGCTGGTCAGTGGGATCCCGGTTGCGTCGCCACAAATCGCGTAAAAGAAAATAGGCGCCGACCAAGAATGGGGGAGTGACATACAAGAGTTGACCGAAGACCAGGACGGCTAAATTCCGCGCCCAGAGTTTTCCACCGGCTTGGGCGATAATGCGGTGAACCAGCATGGGCCACCCACGTCGGGCTTCCCAAATGAGCACCGGGGCGACCAAGATGGCGGCCAGCGCGGTCGCGGCCCAAGGCGCAACCGTGCGCCAACGCGGTCGCATCGCGCGCGTCAAGGAAAAGGCGAATAGTGTTAGTGCGAGGAAAGCGCCGCTAGCTTTGCTCAGGCAAGCCGCGCCGGCGCATGCGCCCGCCCCTACGCTCGTCAATAGGGCAGTCCAACTGTGCTGTTCCGCGCGCAGCGCGAGCGCCGCAAATGCGAGTCCTCCAATCCAAAAGAAAGCTAACGGCAAGTCGGGGGTGAGCCCAAAAAGCCCGATGCTGAACTCCGGGACCAAGGCCAGAGCCAGCACGACGCGACAGGCGCGGGACCACGACGCACCGGTGGCCCATGCCGCGAGCGCACCGAGCCATGGGAGCGCGGTGGCGGCGACTGATGTGAAGACATGGGCTTGTGTGGGGGTGGGTGCGGTACCGTGTCCCAACCAAAGCGCCAGCCTTCCGATAAGACCTGGATGGTCAAGATAGGCGGGCTGAGGGTGAAGTGCGTAACACGCGTACAGCGCCTCCGAGTCTCCGAATCCGACGTCGCGAGCCACGCTAAGGCGCAAAATGCCGAACCCAAAGGAGACGGCGATGGCCAAACGAGCGGCAAGCCCGCCTTCTAGTTTAGCCATGAGCTGACGAGGTGCGCTACCCTCTCTGATGGCAAGAGGCCAGAAGCTTGGGACGTATGCGTCCGAAAGTCTGACTCATGGTTACTAACGACCAGGAGATCGCTCACCTTGGCGCACCAAACGAGGAACTCCGAGCGCCGGTCGAGAACCCGACCCGCGTGGTGTGCAATCAGCGGCCCAGTGACCTGCTCTTGCAATAGCTCTACAAAGCGCCCCTCGCCGAGCAGGATATTGGGAAGCCCCACCTGCTTCACGCGCAAAAGGCGACGCGCAAGACGCGCGGTGAGCGGTCCGGTGCGGTACACGATGACCGGCGGTACGCCCGCCATCGCGCATTCGAGGGTGACGGTTCCACTGGCCGCCAGAGCTACATCGAAAGCGGGAAGCACTGTTGAAGTGGAAACCTCGAGCGACTCGCAGCCGCAGGCGCGAGCCTGAGCGCGCGCCTGGGAGCGCACCCGGTTTGGTAAGCTTGGCGCGAGAATCAGGCGCGCATGCAAAGCTCCGCGTTCGGCGCGCAAGATCCGAACCGCTTCCAACATGGGACCGAGATGACGACCGACCTCTGCTGCTCGGCTCCCCGGTAGGACGGCAACGTAACTCGCGTACGGCGTCATGCCCCAACGGTGTCGAATTGAAGCGCGTTCGCCGAAGCGATGCTCCAGGACAGGGTGCCCTACGTAGTGGGCCTCAGCGCCCAGAGAGCGCCACAGGGCGGCTTCGAACGGCAAGATGACTGCCATGCGATCGGAGGCGACTGCGAGCCCCGGCCCGCGTCCGGAACGCCAGGCCCAGATTTGTGGTGGCGCGTACCACAAGACGCGCGTGCCGAGCCGTCGCAACCGCCGTCCGAGCCAGGCATTGAATTCGCTATAGCCCACCAGCAGCGCCGCCCGAGGACGTCGCCGGTGCGCTCGCCACAGAAGGCGCGCGGAGGCGCCGGCAACCGACGGTGCGCGCGCGAGCACGTCTTCGAGACCCATGACGGCTGTTTGCGACAGGTCTCCGACCAGCTCCACACCAGCACGGCGCAGCCCAGGACCGCCGATACCGAAGGCCGGTACTCGAAGCCGCTCGACCACAGCAGCGGCCATGACGTCGCCTGAGGCTTCGCCGGCACAAACCAAAAGCTCTGAGCTATGCCCGTTCTCTACGCGGGGATTCACTGACTGCAAAGCCTGCGCCATCTGCGGCTGCTCCATCCAACCAGAGCGGCGAGAGCAATCAGGAGCGTCGGCTTCTGCGACTCTTCCCGTTCGCGATGCGCTCTGATTGCGCAGGTGGTGCTCGGGTTGGAACACGTCTTCGAGAACCCGTGCCGTGCCGGTACGTAGAGCAAGTCGGAGAAGGCGGTGCACAAGTCTTCGCCGGAAATTCCCCCTGGAGGATACACCGCACACATGCCAGCAGCGTCATCGCTCTCCAGCGTTCGCAGGCTGGTCTGCCCTCGTCGAGCAGCTTCCAGCATGGTCGCACCGAAGATCCTAGTGTGGGAGAGACCCAACGAATGGCCGATTTCGTGGGTCAAGATCGAGTCCAAGTCATACTCGACGTTGAGGTCGCCAGCGGTGATGTCGTAAGCGAACGTATTGATCTCGATGTCGGCGTCCCAAATCTCACCGGTTTCTGCGTCAAAGGTCACGGTGGTGAGGGCGAGGGTCGAATCCGCCAGGTCCGCCGTGTAGGGCCAGTCCGTGTCGCGGAAAATGATGATGTTGGCGTTCGGCCCCCTCCGATTGTATTCGGCCCGGTCGCATTCGATAGGACCCGTTGACAGGATGTTCATGGAGGGGACTTGCCCTCCTCCGCAGTCGACGCTGAGCCACTTCCGGAAAGCGCCTCGAGCGAGTTGGTCGGCGGTGTCATAGCTTATCCCGCGAAAAGGCGACCCGGCCTCCTGCACCCCAAAAGGCTGACAGCGAGTATGCCAATACACGTAGTTGCCGGTCTGCACGCACCCATCGGCGTCCATTTGGCAATCTGTTGAAGCTCTGGGATCGCAAGTCCGCGTTCTGCAAAATGCGCTTGCCAGGCGGGGAGCCGACAACAGGAGCACAGCCCCAATCCAAGCCAGAAGCCTGCCACGGCTCATCGGCGCGCGGCGGCTCCGATGCGAACCATTGCTTCGCGAAGGGATAGCCCCGCAAGCTCGGAAGCGGCCGGTCGGACCTTGCCGACCACCAGGTGGCTCAGCCCGGGGCTCACTGCGAGCCGCCAGCCCACTTGCTTGTCGGCGCGCAGCGGGAAGTAGCCCTGCGACCGCCCAGTGACGCGATACTGGGCGCTCTGGTCAGCTCGAAGGAACATCAGTCCGGGCCTTCCCAGCGCGAGCGCCGCTTCACCGTGAACGATCTGTCCAATGTTTCCAACACGACCCCCAAGAGAGCTCACGGTGAGCTCGGAAGAAGCTTGACCCCTGATGATCTGGTCGATGTGCACCCTGGTGCGGGTTACGATGCGCTTCTGGTCTCCGATCAGCTCCCACTGGCTCTGCGACGAAAGGGGGGTGCCCACGGTCACTAACGAGCTCTGCGTTACCAGGTCGTCGACGCTCAAGGCGCGAGCGACGCCCGCAAAAGTTTTGGCAGGCAGCGCTGCCAAGAGCCCGAAGACCGCCGAAATAGCCAGGACCGGACGCAGTCGGGTCATGCGGTTGGTAATCTAGCACACCCTGTCGATCCCGCTGGAATGTGCTAAGTTCGCGAGCGTTCCGGTAGTTCAGGCAATCGCTCGGCACCATCCGTGTCGAGAGGAAAGTCCGGGCTCCACAGGGCAGGATGCCGGGTAACGCCCGGTGAGGAAAACCTCAAGGAGAGTGCCACAGAAAACAAACCGCCCGCACCGGTTTAGCCGCTGCGGGCAAGGGTGAAACGGTGGGGTAAGAGCCCACCGCGCAATCGGTAACGGTTGCGGCACGGCAAACCCCATCCGGAGCAAGGCCATGTAGAGGGGCGTTCGAGGGCGGCCCGTCCGAGCCCCAGGGTAGGCCGCGTGAGGCGCGCGGTGACGCGCGTCCCAGAGGAATGATTGCCATCCACAGTCGGGCGACCGGTTGTGGAGCCAGAACCCGGCTTACGAACTGCCGAGACCGCGCCGGAGAAAACCTCCGGCGCGCGCTTTTTTGGGCGCTGCCATTATTGCGCGGCGAAAACGAATGGCACGTTGACCGTGCTCGAATCGCTTCCCGGTGGAAACTCCCAACCTGCTACGTGCGCGGCGATACAGCTTGCCAGGCCCCGATAGCCCGGCGGATCACCGGTCGTGGTCACATCTTGAGCGCGGCCGCCCGGCGTCACCGTCATGGTCACTACGACTCGCGCAGAGGTCGGAGCCTCCTTGTCGCGCGTGTCGAGCGCCGGCTGCCAACAGCTTCTTTTCACGCTGTTTCGGTAACGGGAAACCGTTTTTTGCACCGAAGCCGAATCGAGCTGACCCGCCGGGGCAGCAGCGCCGGGCTGTTCGCCCGATGGGCCGCGCGTTTGAGCCCCGAGATCGCGCAGGCCCGCCAGCCCGCTCGGTGCCGCCGCCGACTGTGAGGGCGGGGCGGCGCCGCGCGCGCGAAAAGAGCCCGCTGTCGCAGGGCGCGCCTCGGTCGAAGTGGCGCTGGGCGGCATCGGAATCATCTCAGTCGGCCCACTTTGCAACGACGCCGAGCTTTTGGCGCCAACTTCTCGATATTCGATGATGGGAGGCGGCGGCTCTTTTTTCCAAATAAACCACCCGAGCGTCAAACCCAATAAAGAGGCAACCACGACCGCAACCCAAGGGCCCAACCCGCCCCGGCTTTGTGGAAGCACATCGGGGAAGGTCGACGGCGCGTCGCTCGGCGGACCTCGTCGTAAAACCGGCTCGGAAAGGTTCTCTTCCGCGATCGCCAAAAGCTCCGGAAACGCTTTGAGCGGTTTCCATTCCTCGAAGCCTTCGCGCCACACCAGTGAGTCTGCGCCGACGCCACCTTTGGCGGCCTTCTCGGAAAGCTCGGAGAGACGCATCGGTCCGACGGCCTGCCCCTCCAAGCCCACGAACCAAGCGGGCGCGTGGCTGGCCCTTCCTTCCGATTCGGTCGCAGGCTGCGATTCGGCTTGCACGGCTTGAGAAAAAGCGCGTGCCAACGCGCCCTGCGTGGGGCTTACCATTGCGTCCGACGTCTGCTTTGGCCCCACTTTTTCTTGAGGCTTGTCGAACATCTTGGGCCCAGCCTCAACCGGCGGGGCTTTAGGGATCGGCGCCGGTTCCGCGAGTGGCGCGAGCTTCGGTGGTCTCGAGAGCTTCGGAGGAACCGGTGGAGGCGGAAGCGCCGGTTTGGGAGGCAAGGGCCTCGCCGGGCTTGGGGGCACAGCGCGTCTAGCCGACGAAATCGATGGAGCCTTGGGTGCGTCGGTTTCCGGCTTCGTCGGTTCCTGAAGCTTTTCGCTCACCGATTTTTCGGGCTCGAGGACTACTGATTCAGCCGTGGGAGCGCGCGTTATTGACTCGGCGTCCGCCGGGCCTGGGGGCAAGGAAAGGGAGATTCCGTAGCCACATTTTTTGCATTTGATCCGAATCGAGCGTCCGGAGACTCTCTCATCGGAGATGCGATACTTCGCCT
Source organism: Polyangiaceae bacterium (assembly GCA_036505155.1). Lineage (GTDB taxonomy): Bacteria > Myxococcota_A > Polyangia > Polyangiales > Polyangiaceae > DASXTY01. Next base: position 6,177 of record DASXTY010000947.1, read on the forward strand.
TGCAGTTGGGGCAGATGAATTGCATTGGGGCGCGGGAGCAAATTTTCGAGTCGGGTCGCGCACGCGGGCGGCGTCGTCACTGGGGGTGTTCTAAAACACTGTACCGCGTACCTCGGATGCGCGGCAAGGATGAGCACCGGGTCCCCGGGCTCTGGCTAGAGCGCTTTTTTTTGGGTCCACGCCAGCAGCCGCTCTTCGGGCCACGCATTTGCGATTCTCTCCGGATCGACCCCAGCGCGCTCCGCGTTGAGTACCGCGAACTCTATATTGGTTAGCTCATCGCTGCGATGGGCATCGCTCGTCAGTACGAACGTCACGTCCTTTCCGCGCGCTTGCCGCAAAGCCTGCGTGGACATGTCGAGACGGGGCAGGCCGCCATTGATTTCGAGCGCGGTACCGGTTCTCTCGGCGGCCGCAAAGATTTGCTCGAGGTCGAGCTCAATCGGAGGGCGGCTCCCGATCATGCGCGCCGACAGATGGCCGATCATGCGCACCGCCGGCTCCTGCATAGCCGCCAGTATTCGTCGGGTTTGTGCGGCTCGATCTAACCCGAAGTGATCGTGCACCGAAGCCAGGCACCAGTCGAAACTATCGCGGAACTCACGATCGTAGTCGAGCTCGCCGTTGGGACCGATATTGAGCTCGACTCCGTGCAAAAGCACCAGCGAATCGCCGAGCTTAACCTGGAGCGCGCGCAATTTCGCGCGCTGCTCCAGCAAAACCTGCCGGCCCACTCCGGATCGCGTCCCTTCGGCATGTTCGGTAATGGCTAACACCCGGTACCCACGCGCTTTCGCGGCGCTCACCACGTCCTCGAGCGGCGAGCGTCCGTCGCCCGAGACATCCGTGTGCACGTGAAAGTCGCCGGCTATTGCGCCCAGCGCTCGCGGCAAAACGCCGTGCTCGGCGGCTTCGATCTCGCCGGCGTCCTCCCGCAAGACCGGTGGTATCCAGGGAAGACCCAGCGCGTCGTAAATCTGCTCCTCGGTCTCGCTCGCGATGACGCGCCCGCCGTCGATTTCGGAGAGCGCATATTCATTGAGCGTCCAACCGCGACTCAACGCCCGTTGCCGAAGCTTGATGTTGTGACCTTTGGAGCCGGTAAAATACAGACGCGCTGCGCCGAGCTGCTCGACGGAGACCACGCGCAGGTCCACTTGGATGCCGCGGCGCGTGACCACGCTGGTTTTTGCAGCACCCCGTACCAGCACGCGCTCCACCAGTCTCATGGACACCAGTGACTGCACCACCGGCTCCGGGTCGGGTGCAGCGACCACGATGTCGATGTCGCCAATGGTCTCGCAAAAGCGCCGCAAGGAGCCGCAATAAGAAGCGTGCGCCACGCCGGGTACTTCCAGCATGCGCGCCACAATTCGGTTGGCGAGGGGCAGGGCGCGCGCAATCGGGGTGCGTCCGACCGAGCCTTGCTGATCCAGCCGGGCCAGCGCTTGCGCGAATTTTTCCTCGGACTTTGTTCCAAAGCTCGTAAGCTCGCGAATCTTGTGCTCCGCCAGCGCTTTGCGAAGATCGTCGATCGACTGAATGCCGAGCTCGGCGCGGAGCTTCATCAACGCCTTGGGCCCAAGTCCCTGGACCTGTAACAGCGCCACCACGCTCGGCGGATGCCGCTGGCGCAGTTGCTCCAGCTTTTGAACCGTGCCAGTGTCGCAGAGTTCACGGATTTTGTCGGCGGTGCTCTTGCCGATACCCTGGATTTGCTGGAGCTCCTTCTTGGTGAGCTTACCGACATCGCCGGCCTCGGCGGAAATTGCGTGCGCAGCGCTTTCATAAGCCCGCACGCGAAACGACTGCGGGTCGCCCTCCTCGAGCATAGTGAGCTCGGCGAGCTCACGCAGCATGTCCAGGACGTCCTGCTTTGCGTCTGCCACTCCGCTCGATTTAACCTCTACCCCGTGGCCAAGGAAGAGGCGCCGGAAGTATTAACCATTTCGGGCCATACGGTTCAGATCACCCACCCGAGCAAGTTGTACTTTTCCCGGGAGGCTCGACTCTCCAAGCTCGATCTGGTGCGGTATTACCTGTCGGTGGCAGACGGCGCGTTATTCGGGATTCGCGATCGCCCGATCGTGCTCAAGCGCTTCGTGCACGGCGCCGACGAGCCGGCTTTTTATCAAAAACGCGCTCCGGGGAACCGGCCCGATTGGCTGCGGACCGTGACCCTTTCCTTTCCCTCCGGCCGCACCGCGGAGGAAGTCGTGGTGGACGACGCCGCGGGACTCGCCTGGATCATAAACCTGGGCTGCATCGAGCTCCATCCGCATCCGGTGCGTTCGGCGGACCTCGAGCACCCCGACGAGCTTCGCGTGGACCTCGACCCGGGCCCGGGCGTCCCGTGGGCCGACGTACGCCGAGTGTCCCTGGAAGTTCGAGCGGTGCTCGAAGAGCTCGGACTTCGCGCTTGGCCGAAAACCAGCGGTTCACGTGGCATGCACGTCAACGTTCGGATTGAGCCGCGCTGGAGCTTCACGGAGGTGCGTCGCGCAGCTCTCGCCCTGTCCCGCGAGATCGAGCGGCGGGCGCCCAATCTAGCGACCTCGAAGTGGTGGAAGGAAGAACGCCATGGCGTTTTCCTCGACTACAACCAAAACGCCAAGGACCGAACCACCTGTTCGGCCTATTCGGTTCGCCCGCTTCCGGACGCCCGCGTATCCGCTCCGCTCGCCTGGTGCGAAGTGCCGGACGCTGAGCCCGCTGACTTCACGGTCAAAACACTGCCGTCGCGCTTTGCCGAAATCGGGGATCCGCATGCCGAAATGGACAGCGCACCCGGTTCACTCGAAGGATTGCTCGAGCTTGCGGCGCGGGACGAAGCCTCGGGGCTCGGCGACGCACCGTGGCCGCCGCATTTCCGTAAGATGGACGGCGAGGCGTCGCGCGTCGCACCGTCGCGGGCCAAGGGCGCAAGCGGGGCGGTCTCCAAAGCTCGGCGTGCCAAGATGCCTCTGGTCGTCGTCGCGAACTCGCCGCACCGCGAGGCGGCGCTTGCAGGCCTGGAGCGCTGGAAAGCGCGTTACCCCGAAGTCGCCCGATGCCTTGCGGTCGACGATGTGCTGGTCGACTCGATGCGCGGGAGGTCGTCGACCTGGACTCGGATTCGGGTAAACCTCAAAAATGTGCGCGAACCGGTGCGCCCGCCGCAAGAAACGCCGGATCCCGACGATGATCCCACGCGTGAATGGCGCGCCCGGTGGCGTCAGGAAAAACGGCACAAATAACGTCCGTAACTCATTTCCTGTTTGCTGTTTCCAGTTCCGCGTTCTCCATTCGAAAGATCGCCTCAAGCTCCTGCGGCGGAACCACCTCGAGCTGCTGGTAAGTACAATCGCGCGGTTTCTTGTCGGGTCGCCAGCGACGAAAGTGCGCCGTGTGACGGAAACGGCTGCCTTGCATGTGGTCGTAAGCGACTTCGACCACCAGCTCCGGTCGAAGCGGCACCCAGGAAAGATCCTTTTCCTGGCTCCAGCGGCTCTTCCCGCCCGGCACGCGCTGTCCACCCCCTGCGCTATCACCACCAGCCCAATGCTTCCATGGGTGGCCGTCGAGCCCATTGGAACCGTATGGCGCAAGAAATTCCACCAGCTCGCGCCGCTTTTGTAGCGTGAAGCTCGCGCACACACCGACGTGCTGCAAAGAACCGGAGTCGTCGTGCAATCCGAGCAGCAAGGAACCGACGGCAGTGCCCTGCCCACCTTTATGCCATCGGAAACCGCCGACCACGCAGTCGCACTCGCGCTCATGCTTGACCTTGAGCATCACGCGTTTGTTCGATTCGTAGATTCCGGAGGCGGGCTTGGCCATCACGCCATCCAGGCCAGCGCCTTCGAAACGTCGAAACCAATCCACCGCCAGGTCTCGGTCCGTGGTTGTGGGGGTGAGGTGCACCGGCGGTGTGGCTTTAGAAAGCAACCGTTCCAGCTCTGCCCGGCGTTCATGAAACGGGGCGGCTCGCAGATCGCGGTCACCCCGACACAAGACATCCCAAAATACGATGGAGGCCGGGGTTTGTTTGGCCAGTAAATTCACGCGCGAGGCGGCCGGATGAAGGCGCATTTGCAAAGTTTCGAAATCGAGTCCGTGGTCGGTCACGATGACCAGCTCGCCGTCCACCACACACCGATCGGGGAGGGTGGCTTGGAGCGCATCGACAATCTCGGGGAAATAGCGGTTGAGCGGCTTTTCATCTCGGCTTTGCATGAATGTCTCGTCATCATCACGAAAGACCAGCACCCGAAAGCCGTCCCACTTGGGCTCGAAAATCCAACCCTCCCCCTGAGGCAGCTCGCTGACGCGCTTGGCGAGCATGGGCAAAATTGGCGGATTCACCGGGAGCCGCACGCACGCCTCGGCGCTGTGATCATAAAAGAGTGACCAGGTGCTGCTTTATCGACTGACGCGTTTCTTCGTCCGGCGCCAAGCTCAGGGCTCGCTCCCAGGCCTCGGCCGCCTTGTTCCGAAAGCCGGCCTTTTGGTAAAGAATCGCCAGGTTTTTCACAGCAACAAAGTGCTGGGAGTTTATTTCTACCGCGGTCTCGAGCTCCCGAATCGCCTCGTAAACCTGCCCCTGACGACCGTAAAGCAGACCCAGATGGTAGTGAAGCCGGTAAGCCAGCGGGTCGATGCCGAGTCCGCGCTTGAGGTGTGATACCGCTTCGTCCATCTTGCCGTCTTTGTAGGCCTGCACACCCGCTTCCAGAGCGCTTTCCACTTCGCCGGATAGACGATCGGCGGCCTCGGAGCCGTTCGAACCCCCTGGTTGCTCCAAACATGTTTCCACCGCGCGCATGACATCTGCAATCCGGAACGGCTTCTCTATGTAGTGGTCGACACCCAAGCTTTGCTTCAGATCCTCCGCATAGCGCCAGCCGCGGTACACGGCGCTCACCATGATAATGGGAATGTGACCGTACCGACGGCTGCCTTTGATCCGGCGTGCGATGTCGAACCCGTGCACTTCCGGCAGCATGGCGTCCAGAACGATCAGGTCCGGCATGCGTTCCTTGACGATACGCAGTGCGCGAAGTCCGCGGTCCGCCTCTAACACTCGAAAGCCGCGGCCCAGCAGCAAGCGTTTGAGCATTCGACGGATGTCGGCTTCGTCATCCACCACCAACACCGTTTTGGAGCCGTCCGGTGTCGGGGTCGGTCCAATCGGGTGTTCGGGCAAATCGGTGACGATGCTCAGATCCCGCGACGTGTCAAAGTCGCTGTCTTGCACCTCGTCGTTTACAGATAAGTTGCCGACGGCATCGTCGACCACCACGCCCGGTGCGTCGAGCGGGCGCTCGTCGACCTCTTCCCATTCGGTAGTTTCCGCCTCCTCCCCGGCGATAGCGCCGGAAGGCTCCGGCCCGAACGACGCCACCGGCCGCCCGTGGACGTCTATCCCGAGTTTGTCCAGCACCTCGGGCGGGCAATGCGGTGCAATGTAAAATGACTCACCTTGGGCTTTGAGGGAATAAGCGACTTGAATGACCCTGGCCAGCGGCCCTTCCAGGGCAACGTAGGGATACACCTTCTTGCTGGTTACAAATTCCAGCTCATCGATGACCTTTCTCTCGCGCGGATTTGCCATGGCAATGAATACGCGATCGGGTCGCACCAACACCGGCAAGATCAAATGCTTTTCGGCAATCTCACGGGGCAACAGGTCGAGATCTTCCAGCTTGATGCACAGCCGCGCCAGGTCGATACCGGGAATTCCATGCTGCTCACTCAGAGCTTTGAGCGCCGAAACGTCGCTGATCACACCTTGCTCGGCCAGTCGAGAAGCCAGCCGGCCGCCCCCTTTGTGCGCGAGCGCCCGCTCGAGCTGCTCAGGGGTGAGCGCTCGCTGCTGCAGAAGAATTTTGCCGAGAGGCTTCTTCTCGGTCATGGCACCGTCGAAATCACACGATAGCGCGAGCGGCGGGCAAGCGAAAGCGGGCCCCAGCGCATAGCAAGTATGTCCGCCCAAAATCGCTGAGATGGCCTCGGCCGCCGGGTAAGTGCTCGACGATTGGGTCGGCGAGAGGCCGCGGTTGCGCAGCAACCCCGAAGGAACTTCGGGCGCGTGGTACTAGCAACTAGCTCAATCCGTTGGAGAATGCCTGCACGCGGCTGAGTGCCCAGCGTTGGTAGTCGCCGCTCAATACCGCCCTGCGCGCCTCTCGCATCAGGCGCGCGTAGACACTCAAGTTGTGCAGGGTGAGCAGTCGATGCGCCAGAATCTCGCCAGCCAGGTAAGCGTGTCGCAGGTAGGCTCGACTGTAGCCCGCTTCGCACACGGCGCAGTCGCATTCTGGGTCGAGACGTTGGATGTCCAGACGATACCGCGCGTTCTTTATGACCAGCTTTCCGCTCCAGAGAAACACATATCCGTTACGCGCATTGCGGGTCGGCAACACGCAGTCGAAAAGGTCGATCCCGGAGCCTATGGCGCGCACCAGGTCTAGAGGGGTACCCACACCCATCAGATAGCGCGGGCGCGA
>DASXTY010000948.1:0-5842 GCA_036505155.1 Polyangiaceae bacterium
TCGCCGGATCCATCGACGCGGAGCAGCGTGGTGCGAAGCCAGCGTTCATCGTCCCGCTCGACCGCCTCGAACGCCGGCTTGTAATGACAGCCGCGGCATTCATCCCGGCGGAGCGCCGCGAGCGCGGTGGCTTTCGACAAAAGCAGCATGTCATCCAGACGGCGCAGTTGTCGGAGGCCATCGCGGCCTTTGTCTGCTCCCGAATCACCCACTCTCCGTGCGCGTTTTTCCAGGTCGAACACGCGGTTCAACAGTGCTTCGAGCCGGTGGTTTTCCCGCTCGACTCCGCATTCGGCGAGCATGAGCTCGCAAAGCTCTGCCTCGAGCAATGCCGCGGTCTCGGACTCGCCCGGATGGATGCGCGCGGAAAGGCGCTGAAGTTTCTGCTCCTCGGCCGCCTCGCCGCGCTCGAAAAGGGACCCGGGTAAGTCGAACGCACTCTTGGCCAGCGCGCTACGAAAAGCCCCCATGGCAGCCGCCGCCACCGCGCCAGCGTGAAGGCAGCTCAAAAGCTCGTTTTCTGGCAGTCGCCCTGCGCCGTGCCGTTGGTATTCGATGTCCCCCGCCGCATACAGCCCCGGAATATTGGTCGCTTGGTTGCGAGGCGACCAGGTCGCGAGCCTTCCGTGCGCGCCCGTTTGGTAATCCACCCACAGCCCGCCCAGCGTCTGATGCACAGCGGGTCGCACGCGCACCGGCCGGGCGAAAACATCCAGACCGGTGAGCCTGCCGTACATCGCGAAGTGGTCGGAAAATCTGCGCTCCAGTACCCGGCGCTCGAGGTGCGTCGCATCCAGGTAAAGTTCCGGTTCGACGCGGCCCGAGGCGGCATCGAAAATACCGCGCCCTTCGCGCATCGAGCGCGCAATGGCCCGAACCGCCGCGTCCTGCGAAACCAGGTTACCGAATGCCGGAAACAGCCGTTCGAGCAGGTAATCGCGCTCTCGCTCCGGGATATCCCCCGGGCGTCGCTTGTCGGTGGGATCGCGCGGCAGCCACAGGCGCGCCCCCTCGAAGCGCGCTGCGTCGTCGATCACATGCGCGCGATGAACCCCGATGACGGTAGTCGGATGGCTCTGAACGAACTCCGGATTGGCGTAAATGGCTCCCTTTGCCAAGACTCGGGCCGCCGCACTACCCGTGTTGTACAAATTCGCGGTGGAGCGCGCGAAGAGGCGCGCCGCTCCCCCGGTTGCCAGGCAGATGCCATCCGCCGGGAAACTGGCCAGCTTGAGGTTTCTCCGATCTTCGGCCACCACACCGATGGCGACGCCGTTGTCGTCCAGAACCAGCGAAAGAAACTCCCAATATTCGAGCCTTCGGAGCAGCCGCTCCCCGGGAACCACTCCGCCGCGATCGTCGATCACGTTGGCGCGCTCGAAATGGTTGAGCTGTGCGCCGAGCGCTCGCAAAAGGTGTGACCCGGTGAAAGTGCCCGCATGAGCGGTTCTCGCGACCCGACTGCCCCCCAAACGCTGCAATTCGTAAAGGCCTTCGGGTGTGCGCACGAACGGCACACCGATACTGTCCGCCCAACCCAGGATATCCTGCGCACCGTCCGTCATGGCGCTCACCGGCGGCTGATGGGCCATGAAATCGCCCCCCACCACGGTATCTTCGAAGTGACGGAGCGCACTATTTTCGGCTCGACCGTCCGAAGCCGGGATGCCGTTCCGAGAGCTCACCGATCCAGACTCCGTCACCGCGGTTTGACAGAGCAGCAATACCGGAACTCCGGCTTCGCACAACCGGAGCGCTGTCATCCCGCCTGCGGGGCCACCCCCAATCACCACCGCTCGGCGCACTCGACCTCGTTCGCTCGCGACCGGCGACGCCATCAGTTCCCATCTCCCTTTGCGCCGGAGCCGCGTGCGGTTTCTTGTGCCAGGTGCTCATCAGCTGGAGCGGTGCCGCTGGCCGAAGCCGGGCCGATGTCCCGGCAACTCACCGCCACCGCTTGCCCGGACTGACCGGGGATGAGCAAAACTAAACCGGAACCGGTGGCAAAGTAGATGAGGGTATTGGCGCCTAGGGCGAAGAGCGCGGCTCCAAAGATTCCGAACAAGCCGCCCGCGACGCGCGTCGCGCGGCGCGATTGGGTGATGCCCCACGAAAAGCAGAACCCTGACAAGCCGTTCGCCAGGTGGAAAGTGGCTGCGGCAATTCCGACGAGGTATGCCAGAGCTACTGCCGGAACCCCCCGAACCGTGCTGGATAAGCTGGCGCAAAGCTCTGGGAAAAGGTCATGCTCCCCAATTTTTCCGGTGAGGAGCGGTAAACGGAAGTGCCAGAAATGATAGACGATGAACCCGGCGCTGAGCACGCCTGTAAGGCGCTGCAGCGAATACATCCAGTTTTCGAAATGTGGGTAGAGAAGCAGGTTCGATCGACCTTCGAAAGCGAGCTTGAACCCATAAACGGTGTGGAAGAAGAGTGGCAGCCAAATGAGTATCGCTTCCAGCACCACCCAATAAGGCGCTCTCGAGCCCATCGCTTGTTCGAAAGCCTGCCGGCCGCGGAGCGCCGTGGAGTAGGTCCACAAATGAACCACCAAAAAGGCGCCGATGGGTACGACACCCGTTAAAGAGAACGCCTTCTTTGCTATGAACGAGCGCTGCTCAGGGGACCATCGTGGCTTTGACCGACGGGTTGACAATACCTGACCTCGCGGGGGAGCCGGGTGCGCAGCCACTGCGCACCAACACGCAAGCTGGTCATCACGCCAGCCCTGCCGGCTCCTACGAGAAGCTTGAGGCTCAGTCAAGCAATGCCCTGCGCGCGCGGCGCGCAATCCATTGGCCTGGGTTGCTTTTCTCGCTTTTTTTGACGACCTGCGGCGGGAGCGGCGCGGGCGCGAAGGACCCGGAGCCGAGCCTGGCGGGGAGCCGCGAGTCCCAGCAATCGTATCGCGCTCTGGAGCAACGCTGGCTCAGCGCCGCCAAAGAAGAGCGCCGGCGACTCGAACAACCCCTCCAAGATTTCATCCTGCGTTTCCCGGAGGATGATCGCGCGCGCGACGCGCGCATCTTTCTCGCGTGGATCTGGATCGAGCAGGGGAAGTTTGACCGGGCTCGCGAAGCGCTGGCGGAGGTGGAACGCGGCCCGCCCGGCACCGTGTTCGATCAAGCGGTGATCGCGGAGGCAGCCGTTTTCACCGCGGAGAAGAAACCCGAGCGCGCCCTTTTGCTCTTGCGACCACTGCGCGGGAAGATCGCCGACCCCGACCAGCGATTGATCTTCGGGGAGCAAATGTTGAAGGCCGCAACTTTAGCCGGGCGCTGGAGCGAGGCGTTCGACGCGGTGTTCGAGTGGCTGGCGAGCGCCCGCGCCGGCGATCAGGAGTGGGTTCAAAACGCGGTCCTGTTGGAGCTCAAACGAATGCCCACCAATGCGCTCGAGCGAGGGTTGACCGCTTACCAGCAAGGGGAAGCGAGCGCCGGCGAATCGGGCAAGGCGACCGCGCGACAGTGGCTGCTCCGGGAAGTGCGCACCGAGCTCGCGGCGCGAGCGCTCGGTAATAAGGACGCGAAGCTAGCGCGGCGACTGCTTGAAAAAGCACCGGTGGAGCTCCGAATCAGCGGCCCCGGGGAAGCGTTGGGCCGGCTAGCGGCCGAAGGGGAGACGGTGAAACCGCGTGTCTGGGGTCGTTCGGTCGGTCTGATGTTGAGCCTGGGAAACGACGATGCACGGCGGCGTTCCGCTGCCGTCGCCACCGGGATGTCTCATGCGCTGGGTATTTCAGCGAAAGTTCAGAGCTTACAAGCGGTGCGGTTGGTGATGCGAGAGGACAGCGGCGGACCCGACGATGCAGCGCGAGCCCTGGCGGGTCTGGCCGGCGATGGCGCCGCCATCCTGGTCGGAGGGGTCGACCAGGCCAGCGCAGAGCGCGCGGCGGCATATGCGGAGGCGTCCGCCATTCCCACCATCCTGCTTTACCGCCCGCCGGGAGCCCCGAAAGCCACCAGCCAGTACACATTCCTGCTCGGGGCCGACCAGCAGGTCGCCTTGAAGGTTCTTGAGCGGGAGGTCGCAGCGCGCGGCATTCAATCCGTTGCCGAAGTGGGGCCGGAGGTTTGCGAGAGCGAGCTGTCCGTCTCGACGGCCCGGTTCCCGGTGGAACGCTGGAGGCAAACACGAGCACAAGCGCTGATGCTGCTCGGCGACGCGAGCTGCGCGCGGAGCGCCGCGAGCCAGGCGACGGCCGCCGGGCTAAGGCTCGGGCTGGTATTCGGTTTGGAGTGCGCGGAGCTGCTGGGGTCCATTTCGGGCCACGAACCGCAGCTTGCCTTAGGAGCGGCGCGATTCCCGGAGCCGGCAAGATCCGGCACGTTGCCCGGCTTTCGATCGAGCTGGTATTCGATGCTGGGCGAAGACGCGGTTAAGCTTGTAACCAAAGCGCTCGCTTCATTCCCATTGGATCGAATCGACGACGCACACGCGGTAGCGGAGCTACACCGGCGCGCAAAGACCGATCTCGAGGCGGCTCAAGTCGACTTATCCACCAGCTCTGAAAAGGGTTTCGGAAAAGATCGGGTGATAGACAGGACCTTCAAGCTCCTGGAAAGCGCGCCGGCGGCCAAGCGGTGACTGGACCAGAGCTCGTAATCCATCTGCCGACCAAGAGCGCAACTCGCAGGCTGGCAAAAACCCTGGGGCCGCTTTTGGAACCCGGTGATCTCTTGATCCTGGGCGGGCCGCTCGGCTCCGGGAAGACTTTCTTTGCCCGGGCTCTGTGCCGGGCGCTGGGGCTCCCCTCGCGGATCCGGGTGCCGAGCCCCACTTTCACTTTGGTGCAGGAATATGAGACCCAGCCACCGGTGAGTCACGCCGATGTTTACCGGCTGCGCGACTCGCTCGAGGTAGCTGCACTGGGGCTCGATTCCCACCGGGCAACCGGGCGGATCGTGCTGATCGAATGGGGGGAGCCCTATCTCGTAGAGCTTGGTGGTGATGCTCTGGTGGTGGTTTTTTCGTTCGACCCGAGGCGCGCCGCGCTCAGCGCAACCGCCGAGAAATCCACAAAAGTGCTGCAGAAGCTGGGGCGGTGTTACAACGAAGCAAGTGGCAGTCGCCGAGCACAATGAAGCCGAGCCGCGGCGGAGCTTTCTCACCTCGCTGACGCAACCGTTCCATGACTTTTTCGAAAGCCTGGGACTATTGCTGGGGCTGACGGCGCGGACTTTGATCTGGCTGATTCGGCCGCCCTATCGAATCGGTCAATTGTTCAGTGCCATGGATTTCATCGGCGTCCAGTCGGTGTTCATCGTATCGCTGACCGGGATCTTCAGCGGCATGGTGCTGGCGCTACAGACCGTGCACAGCTTGCGCCAATTTAGCGCCGAGGGCGTGGTGGGGTCGGTGGTGGCCATTTCGCTGACGCGCGAGATAAGCCCGGTATTTGCGGCGCTGATGGTAACGGCTCGAGCGGGTAGTGCCATGGCGGCGGAGCTCGGCAACATGCGGGTCACCGAGCAAATCGACGCCTTGGTCACCATGGGCGTGAGCGCCGTTCAGTACCTGCTGTCCCCGCGGCTGCTGGCCTCCGTGTTGATGGTGCCGTTGCTGTGCATTTTGTACAGCTGCGTGGGCCTGATGGGCGCCTATGTGGTCGCCGTCGAATGGCTCTCGGTCGACCCGGGAATCTTCTTTTCCAACATCGAAAAATATCTGGTGCTCAAGGACTTCTGGATGGGAGAGATCAAAGCGACGGTTTTCGGATTTTTGATATCCGCCATTTCCTGCCGGCAGGGGTTTTACGCACGCGGCGGCGCCAAAGGCGTCGGCGAGGCGACGACGCGCGCCGTCGTTCACAGCGCCGTCGCCATCTTGATTGCGAACTACG
>DASXTY010000949.1:0-12281 GCA_036505155.1 Polyangiaceae bacterium
ACGGCGAACCGTCACTTGACCGTGTTCGACGATCTTGAACTGAATGGTGACTTCATTTTCCTTTCTGGGAATTAGCTCGCTGGTGACGTCTGCCAGAAAATAGCCCTTCTCCGCGTACATATCGCGGATCTTCTGGATACTGCGCAACACCGCGGCCGGGCTGAACACCGTATTCGGTTTCAGCTCAATCTCCTCGGTGAGGTCGTCGCTGTCGATTTCATGATTTCCCACAAACAGCACGCCTTGAACGGTAGCCCGCTCGCGCACCAAAAATCGCAGTATGACCTTTTCCTCGTGCCGACTGAGATCCACTTCGACGTCCTCGAAAAACCCGGAGTTATAAAGCTCTTTTACGTCCTGTGTGAGTTTTTCCGGAGAGAACGGTTCACCTGCGTGTTCCCGCAAGTAGGTGAGCACGTCTTCTTGGGTCAGTCGCCGAGTGCCGGCGACAATGATTCGCTCGATGGTCAAACCAGCCGCCGCTTCGGCTTCGCTCGGCGGGATCGGTTGGGCCGGCTCCGCCGCGGTGGCCTCAGCTGGTGCGTTGGCCCCGGGCGCGGGTTTGGGTGCCCCGGCCGGCGCGGCCTCATTCGTCGGCGGCGCGGGGTTCGCAGGCGTCTGTGCGAACGCAGGTCGAGTCACCAGTGCCAGCAAAGCCAGCGCGCGGACGAGCCACCTTGCGGAACGGGTGAAGGTGGCGAAGACGTCGAGCATTCCAGCGGGCCACGGAAAGAAGCTGTGTAGAGAGGGAGGCCGCCTGGCGTTAGCTCATAGCGGGCTTGATCTCAAGCAAGAAAGTTCGCCTGGTCTTCACAAGTCGAGCTCTTCGGCTTGGTCGGCCCGATCCATGATGAAGTGAAAGCGCGCTGCCGGGTCCTTGCCCATCAGCTCGCTGATGACGCGGTCGGTTTCCAACGCATCCGCGATACTCACCCGGATGATCCGCCGGGTTTTCGGGTCCAGAGTCGTCTCCCACAAAACTTTGGGCATCATTTCGCCCAAGCCTTTGAAGCGAGTGATCTCGGGCTTTGCCGTGCCCTTGTACTGCTTCAGGATACGGTCCCGATCCGCGTCATCCTGAGCCCAGTGAGTGTCGTTGCTGAGGTCGATCCGATAGAGTGGCGGAAGCGCGACAAACACTTTTTGGGCTTTGATGAGTCCGGGCAAATGTCGGTAGAGGAAGGTGAGCAACAGCGTGGTGATGTGATTCCCGTCCGAGTCGGCGTCCGCGAGCAGGATGACGCGGTCGTAACGGAGTTTCGACAGGTCGAAGGTCTGGCCGATGCCGCATCCAAGCGCGGTGACCAGGTCGGCAAGCTCCTTATTGTCGAGCACCCGTTTGAGGTCCATCCCTTCCGTATTCAGCACCTTGCCGCGCAACGGCAGGATTGCCTGGTTGGCGCGATCACGGCCTTGCTTGGCGGTACCTCCAGCGGAGTCTCCCTCTACGATGAAGAGCTCGGAGTCCTTTCGATCGGTGCTGGTGCAGTCGCTGAGCTTCCCGGGCAGCGTCAAGCGGCCGCCGGTCGCAGTGCGGCGCGAGATCGATGCACTGGCTGCGCGTGAAGCTTCTCTGGCGCGCGCCGCTAAAATGATCCGCGCCACGATTTGCTCAGCGGCGGTGCGATTGGAGTTGAGCCACTGCTCGAGCGAAGGGCGTACCGCGCCGTCGACCACCGCTTGAATCTCCGGGTTATTCAGCCGGTCTTTGGTTTGCCCTTGAAACTGGGGATCGGTGAGAAAAACCGACAGAACGCCGCACAGGCCTTCGCGAATGTCTTCTGCACCGATGCTCACGCCCCGTGGCATGAGCTCGTGGGTTTCGATGTAATTGCGCACCGACTTCACCATCCCCGAGCGCATGCCGTTCTCGTGTGTCCCGCCGGACCCAGTGGGTATTCCGTTCACGTAGCTTCGGACATGCTCGTCGGTGGAATCGGTCCACTGCAACACCAGTTCCACGCGTACGCCATTTTCTCGTCGAAGCGAAAAGGGCGCCTCGTGGGTAACCTGCGCGCCACGGGCCAAGATGATGGCCTTGAGATAGTCGGCGATGCCGGCGTGGTGTTGATAGCTGACGGTCTGGTTTCGCACCTGATCGATGAAAGAGAGCTTCAGGCCGCGATGCAGGTAGCTGGTGATCTCCAGCCGCTCGCCGATGAGCTCTGGGCTGAAATCGGTCTTGGGGAAGATGGTGGGATCGGGTCTGAAATAGACGCTGCTGCCGGTGCCGCGCGCAGCCCTGAGCTTCTGCATCGACCCAACCGGATTTCCGGCACGGAACTCCTGTTGCCACTCCGCCCCGTCGCGGCGCACGGTTGCTACCAGGCGAGTTGAAAGCGCGTTGACCACCGAGGCCCCCACGCCATGTAGCCCGCCTGCGGTCTTGTAGTTGGTTTCGTCGAATTTGCCCCCCGCGTGGAGCGTGCAAAAGATGATTTCCAGCGCCGGCTTCTTGTATTTCGGGTGCCGGTCGACCGGGATGCCACGACCGTTATCGCTGACGCTGATGGATTCGCCGTCCTGGTGCAGTGTCAGCGTGATCTCGGTGGCGAACCCGTTCATCGCCTCATCCACGGCGTTGTCCAGGATTTCCCAAACCAGGTGGTGCAGCCCCGGCAGACCCACCCCGCCGATATACATTCCAGGGCGCTTGCGGACGGGGTCCAGACCTTCCAGGATGGTGATGTCTTTTGAGGTGTATTGCATGGGCTCTAGCTCTCCAGCGTCGCTGGTTCCGGCGCGTCCAGCACAGCCTCGGTCAAGCTTCCGCGCTTCATCACTTCACGGCCGCGGCCGCCGCGGCTGCTAAGTTCGTACTTTGCGGGGCTGATGCGCTGCTCGCCGCCGAGCGAGGTCTTGACCCGAAGCGCTTGCTGTTCGTTGCTCACGGCCTTGAACGCCAGCAGCCGATCACCGGAAGCAAGCCGGATAAGCAAGACTCCCTTTCCGGCGCCAGAAAGGTAGTTGATCTCGCTCGCCTTGCACAGGAGCACCCGCCGCTGCTCGGAAACCGCAATGATGGTTTCGTCTCCATGCAGTTTCTCGACCCCCATCATGTGGGCGCCTTGGGCAGGCCGCGCGTAGCGCCGCCCACTGCGCGTGCTCGGCTCGACAAACTGGCTGAGCCCGAAACATAACGCATACCCATCGCTACTGGCCGACACGGCGTATGTCTCCGGGAAATATCCCGGCTTTTCGCGCAGGTCGCCCACCAAGCGGGGGTCCAGGGAAAAGGTGGCTACGATTCGCTCTCCGTCCCTCAGCTTGAAGAGCTTCTGAATCGGTTCCCCGTATCCGGTGGTGGCTGGGATGTCGATGATGCGCGCCGTGTACGCGGTTCCCAGATTCGAAAAAAACGCCATCGTGGCCCGGGTGGAGCCGGCCTCGCAGGCGAGAACCGCGTCGCCGTCTCTCAACCGAGTGGTTGAGGGATCGCGGATCTCTCGCTGACGCTTGACCCAACCGTCGCGGGTTAAAAGGACGTGGTTGTCCTCAGCCACGATCAGCTCCTCGGCTGAAAATTCGGCTTCCTCACCCGAAGCGGCAATCAGTGTGCGGCGTCGCTCACGCTTTGTCTGCTGCTCGATCACTTCCAAAAGCTCGCGGCGAACGATTCCCCAGAGGCCCTTGGATTCGACTTCGGCCAAGAGGCTCTTGATTTCACGAGTCCGCTGGCGCTTGCTCTTGAGCTCGTTTTGAATCACCAGAATTTCGAGTCTCGCCAAGCGATAGAGCCTGAGCTCGAGAATGGCGTCGGTTTGCTCGGCGTCGAGTTTGAAGCGTCCCATGATCTTGGACGCCGCGTCCGACTTGCCCTCCGATTGTCGGATGATGCGAAGAATCTGATCCAGGGCGTCGAAGATTTTGGCGAAGCCCTCGAGGATGTGGATTCGCCTTTGTAGCGCCTGGAGCTCGTCCTCCAAGCGGCGGCGCACCACTTCCAGTCGAAAGTGCAGAAAGTGCCACAGCAGGGATTGCAGGTCCAGGCGTTCCGGACGCCCGACTGCCGGAGTTTCCGTGGGTACCAGGCAAGTAAGATTGACCGCAAAATTCGTCTGCAGCGGCGTGTTCTTGCAGAGGAACGCCATCACCTTGTTTTCATCCGCCTCTTTCCTCAGCTCGAGCTCGATGCACACGTCGTCGGCGGAAACGTCTTTCACATCCAGCAAGAGCGGCATCTTGCGGGTGGTGACGATTTCCGCGATGCGCTCGACCAGTAGTGATTTGTTGACCCCGTAGGGCACGCTGGTGATGAGCACCTTCTTCGAGCTTCGGGACGGAGGTCCGGACTTCCAGGTGCCACGAACCCGAATTGCGCCCTGTCCGGTTTCGTAGATTTGCTTGAGCTCCTCGGGGCCGGTGACAATTTGCCCACCGGTGGGGAAATCCGGCCCCTTGATGGTGCGGCAGAGCTCCCGGATGCTGAGCGTTTGACCTTTGACCAGGGCATCCAAGAGCCGGACGGCCGCGTTGCACACTTCATCCGGATTGTGGGGGGGAATGTTGGTCGCCATGCCGACCGCAATCCCGCTGGCGCCGTTGATGAGCAGGTTGGGCAGTCGGCCGGGAAGCACGACGGGCTCGGTCCGGGTGCCATCGTAAGTCGGCCGAAAATCCACGGTGTCCTGGTCGATCTCCGCGAGCAAGAGCTCGGCCACGGAAGCCAGACGGCATTCGGTGTAGCGCATCGCGGCCGCTGCATCTCCATCCATGGATCCGAAATTGCCCGCCCCCTGCACGAGCGGCATGCGCAGGCTGAAGGGCTGCGCAATGCGCACCAACGCGTCATAGATGGCGGCGTCTCCGTGCGGATGGTAGTTCGCCATCACGTCCCCCACCACCTTGGCGCACTTTCGCGGCTTCTGGTTGGCGGTCAGGCCCTGTTGCCACATGGTGAACAGGATGCGCCGTTGCACCGGTTTCAAGCCGTCGCGCACGTCCGGGAGCGCGCGACTGGTGATCACCGAAAGCGCATAGTTGAGGTAACGGCCGCGAGCCAATTCGTGAAGCGCGGCGCCCAGCTGCATGCCGCCCTGCGGGGTGGCACCCGGCTCGGAAAAAAGCGGGAGCTGCGAGCTACCGTTATTGCGAGAACCGCGAACGGGCTGTCGAGACTCGCCCTTGGGCGGGCGCGCACCTGCGGTGCGCTTGGATCGGCGTCGGGTGGCCAACGAGGTGGCCCTTCTTAGCGCGGGCCGGGGGAGAAGCGAAAGGACATCGCTCAGAGCTCAGCTTCGGAATTCGTCCGCCTGAATTCCATAGCGCTTCATCCAGCGGTGAATCTGCATTCGGGCCTTACCCAGCTCGCGGCTCACCGCCGCGACGTTGCCGTGATGCTCTTCCAGCAGGGCGCACAGTTGCGAGTGTGTGGGGATCCGCGCAGGATCCGGCGAACCATCCGCGGGGGGTGGCGCGGATACCACGGGCTGGGCGGCTGGCTGGCCGTACCCTTCCATCGCATCGCGCACCGCATCCGGCAGCAGCGATTCGTCCAGCACTTGGGCCTCCGCCAGAGCCGCGCACCGCTTCACGCAGTTCTCGAGCTCTCGCACATTGTAAGGCCAGTCGTATTGTAAAAGCGCTGCCATGAAGGCGAACGAGGGCGTCAGCTCGGGCCGGCCGTGTCGCTCCAGAAATGCCCTCACCAATAGAAAAATGTCCTCCTTGCGCTCGCGCAGGGGGGGCAAACTGAGCTCGTATTCGTTGAGCCGAGCGTACAGGTCCTGGCGAAAGCCGGCTGCCTTTTGGAGCGCCATCAGGTCGCGGTGGGTTGCACACACCACGTGCAGGTCGACCGGCTCGGGCTCGGTTGAGCCTAGCGGAAACACTTCTTTGGTTTGTAACACTCGGAGCAGCTTGGACTGCGCTTCGAGCGGCATGTCGCCGATTTCATCCAGGAGCAGCGTGCCGTTGTGGGCCGTGCTCACCAGCCCGCGCTTGTCGCGGTCCGCTCCCGAAAAAGCGCCGCGCTTGTACCCGAAGAGCTCGCTTTCGATCAAATTAGCGGGGATGGCGGCGCAGTTGATGGCGCAGAAGCGACCGCGGCGGCCTGCGATCCGGTGCAACTCCCTTGCGACCACTTCTTTCCCCGTGCCGCTCTCGCCCAGCACGAGCACGTTCAGCGAAGTGCCAGCAACCCGCTCGAGCTCTGCCAAAATGTGATCCATTTGGAAGCCCCCCAGCAACGCGCCGGGTGACCGGGCCAGCCGCTCTGCGCCGGCCGACATGTCGCCATCGGGTCGGTAACGGGCGTACTGGTCGGCGTCGTGGGTTACGAACTTGAGAATGGCGTCGCCCAGTCGGACTTCCTGAGTGGGCTCCAGCCGGGCCTGTTCGATGCGCCGGCCATCCAGAAGCGTGCCGTTTTTGCTTTTGAGGTCTGTGAGCAGCCAGCCCTCGGGTTGCCAACTGAGCTCAGCGTGCCGTCGCGAAACGGCGTTCACCGGCAGCGGCAAGTCCGCCGCATCGTCCCGTCCAATGATGATGCGCCGCGAACGAAGCGGCCACGCGGGCGGAAGCCGCTCATGGCCGTACGCGTACAACAAAACCAGACCCGGAACCGCGCCCGCGCCCGGCCTGCCAGCCGCCCCCGCACTGCCGAATTCCTGCATGGCACCGGTGGTGCGGTCGGTCATGTTTCCGAGGCTCAAGAATAGTCGCGCGGGGCAGCGGAAGCCAGACAGTGCCGGATGCGGCGGCCCACAAGCCCCCCCAACAATGGGACTGCAACTTGGGGCAGGCGTCATTACAATCTGCCTGATGAGCCAGTTCCTACGCGTTGCGGCAGTGCAACTGAACAGTCAGGACGACGTTCCAGCCAACCTTGCCGAGTGTTGTTCCTTGATTGGCCGAGCTGCGGAGCAGGGCGCACAGTTGGTCCTGCTTCCGGAAAACTTTGCATTCATGGGCGATGAAACCGAACGACGCCGCTTGGCCGAGCGCTTGGGTGACCTGAATGCTCCCATCCAGAGTGCATTATCCGCGGCGGCCGCGGAGCACCGCGTCACGCTGGTCGCGGGTGGCTTTCCTGAGCTTAGCGCGGATGAGGCTCGGCCGTATAACACCCTCCTGGTGATCCATCCCGACGGGAGCCTCGGTACTAGCTATCGAAAGATCCATCTGTTCGACGTCGACTTGCCGGACGGAACGCGGCTCTGTGAATCGGCTTCCACAGAACCCGGCCAACGGCCTCAAGTGGCCGAAGTCGCCGGGTTCAAGCTCGGGCTCAGCATTTGCTACGACCTCCGGTTTCCTGAGCTCTATCGCGCGCTGGTCGATTTGGGAGCCGAAGTGCTGCTGGTTCCGGCGGCGTTCACTTTGCACACCGGCAAGGACCACTGGCACGTGCTGCTCAGAGCCCGCGCTATCGAAGCGCAATCGTGGGTGGTGGCCGCTGCTCAGTGGGGGCGACATCCGCGCGGACGAGCCTCTTACGGTCACGCCATGGTGGTGGATCCGTGGGGCGTAGTGGTCGCCGAATGTTCCGACGGCGTCGGGGTTGTGTGCGCCAATATCGATCGTTCGTTGCTCGGGCGCGTGCGCTTGGCGCTGCCCGCCCTGTCGCACAGAAGGCTTGACCTTGAAAAATAGCCTTTGTCACCGCGTTTTTGGTGAGCATCCAGCTTGGTCGCAGCTGACCTTAATAGAGGTCGACAATGAAATACCAAAACCCAATCATTCCCGGATTCTATCCGGATCCCAGCGTGTGCCGCGTTGGGGAAGACTTCTATTTGGTAAACAGCTCGTTCGAATACTTCCCAGGAGTACCGATCTTTCACAGTCGAGACTTGGTCCATTGGCGGCAAATCGGCCATTGTCTGACCCGTAGGAGCCAGCTGCCCCTGGACAACGCGTACGCCTCGGGCGGCATCTTTGCACCCACCATACGTTTTCATGATGGCATGTTCTACATGACCACCACGAACATGACGCACGGTGGGAACTTTTACGTGACGGCTCATGACCCAGCCGGACCGTGGTCAAATCCGATCTACGTGGCTCAAGGCGGTATCGATCCCTCGCTATTTTTCGATCGCGATGGCCGTGTGTACTTTGCCAGTACTAGCGATGAGGGCTTGCAGCAGAGCTCGATCGACATTCAGACCGGGAAACTCCGGAGCGAAGCCCGCGTAATTTGGAAAGGGACCGGCGCACAATACCCTGAAGGTCCGCACCTGTATCATCTGCGGGGGCGCTACTACCTCCTCATTGCCGAGGGAGGCACCGAATACGGGCACATGGTGTGCATCGCGCGGGGCGACGATCCATTTGGGCCCTTCGAAGGCTGTCCGAGAAACCCCATCCTAAGCCATCGTAGCTACTTTTCCCCCATTCAGGTCACGGGCCACGCCGACCTGGTTCAGTCTGTCGACGGCTCGTTCTGGATGGTGTTTTTGGCGGTGCGCCCCAACGGTCACCCACCCACGCACCACTTGGGCAGAGAGACGTTCTTGGCGCCGGTCCAATGGTCGGAGGACGGCTGGCCAATGGTGGGGCGAGACGGTCGGGTTGCGCTGGAGATGGACGCCGGCTCGCTGCCGGTGGAGCCGGGCGAGCAGCCAGTCGCTTCATTTGGCAAAGATGATTTCGAATCGCCCGAGCTCGGCCTGCAATATAACTTCCTGCGCAATCCGAGGGACGAAGATTGGTCGCTCAGCGAGCGACCCGGGCGGCTGCGACTCTCCTGCTCGGAGGTGTCGCTAGCCGATATCGCTTCTCCAGCCTTTATCGGCAGGCGGCAACAGCATTTCGATTGTCGCTTCAAAGTAGCGCTGGATTTCGATCCGAGTGGCGAGCAGGAAGAAGCAGGCATCACGGTACGGATGAATGAGCGACATCATTACGATGTGGTGGTCACGCTCCGCCGCGGGCGCCGCTCAGTGATTGTCCGCCGCACCATCGGGACGCTCACCGCTGAAGAGGCCTGCGCGCCGCTGGCGAGCGGACCCGTCATTCTCTGCATCAGCGCCAGCCGAGACTGGTACGAGCTTTCTGCGGGAATGGCAGGGGAACAGCCCACAGCGCTGGCACGGGGCGAGACCCGTTATTTATCGACCGAAGTGGCCCGCGGATTTACCGGTGTCTACTTTGGAATGTACGCTACGGGTAATGGCCGCCGCTCGGAGCGTTCCGCGTACTTCGACTGGTGCGAATATGTGGAGGGATAATTTGAGCGACTGCTCAACTTTATGAAACCATTGCCGCGTCATCATGGCAGCTGTTCGCCAATTCGATTTTCCTCCGCGTGACGTTCGCTTGCCGTTGACCTTCCACTCACAAGTGCCGCTTTGCAATCTCAGTCCAGGTGCCCTTCGGCTCAAGCGCAATGTAACTCTTCCAATAGGGTCTCGCTTCTTGAGCGGAGCCCACCTGCTCGAAAGCCATTGCCAAATTGAAATACGCATCCGAAAATTTCGGGTCGGCTTCGATGGCTCCACGGAAAAGCGGGATGGAGGCCTCCGGTTGCCCGCACTCGAGCATGACGTAACCCAGGTTGTATTGAGCTTCCGGCTGGCGCGGATCGACATCCAACGCCTTCTTGTACAGCGCTTTTGCTCCATCCGGGTCGTGTCGACGAAATCGTATGTTACCCAGGTTGGTGTACGCGATCGCCAACCACGGGTCGAGCTCGATAGCCTTGCGATAGAGCCCTTCCGCCTCGTCCATGGTTAGAGCGTCTTCATCCAGTTGACTCGCCCTCAAATAGAGCTCGTATGCGGTGCGAGCGCGCTCACGCCCCGCCGATGGTCTGAGCACTCGCACCACGTCGTCCCGAAGCGAATTGACTCGAAGGTCCAGAAGCATCTGCCCGGTGAGGGGCTCAAAAGCACCATCCTGGGTATGTACGACCAGCCGCTGCCCGTCGGAAACAATCCGCAGCTCTTGCAGCGGGCGGGTCACTTTGGGCAAGGCGTGTTTCAGCTTGCTCACGGCTCTGGTCACATCCCGCAGCCGAACTCGCCGATCCAAGAGCATTTGAGCTGTCCGCAAAGCAATCAGGTCGGAAAAGGTGTACGCCCGCCTCCCGCGCCGGCGCCCGGTTGGAGAGACTACTCCGGAGCGATCCAGCGTTCGCAGGCGCGACGGTTTGACCCCGAGCAGGCGCGAGATTTCGCTACAGGTGAAAAGGTCGGTCAGCGGTTCCCTGCGCGGCCCCGCTTGCTCTTGATCGAGGACGGACGCTCGCTTGGCGCTCTGTTGAACGCGACCGCCGCCCGGTCCGAAGACGACGTGGATGATTTTGTCGTCGAGTTTTCTCTTCCGACCCATGCTCGCTCGCTCCCGCCAAAGACCGGCCGGTGCCAGGTAGGCTTCGTCCTGGTAGCCGTGGCTGTCAAGAGGTGACGGAATCGCCACGGAACTCGTACACGATGGCCCTCAGAAGTCGCTGAGGTGAACCTGTGACTAAAATTGTGAAGGCGCTTGTCGCCTGACGACAAAGCTCTTGACGTCGAGGTTGACGTGGTTCTCGCGCCGCGTGGCCTGTGGGGGCAGCCATCACCGAGGTCGTCGCGGATGTTTTCGTGCCGGTGGTGGTCTTTCGGTTTTGGTGGGACCCGGACCGCGCATTCCGACTTCCAGAAACACGCGCGCTTCCACCTCCACGTCCACCCGCACGCCTCTCGGGTCGGTGCGCACGAACAGTTCGGCACGCACCCTTCCAATCGGACCCGGAGAGCGAACCTGTGCCTCTCGACATGCGATACGCACTGCCCGCAAGCGGGCATGCGGGTCCACCGACAGCGAGCGCGCCACTTCGGAGACCAGCTCATCCGGAACGCCGCCTCCGCCAGAGATCAACGGCAATAGGATGCTGGTCGATCCGTAATAGACGGTGCCATCGGGCTCCTCTCGCGCGGCGCCTTCGCTCATTACATCGGCTGCCTCGAAGAGCTCGCGCCAACGATAGTCGGTGCTTTGCCAGAGGTTCAGGTTGCGCTGGCTCAGAATGGGAAGGCCCGCCGTCTTCCGGAGCCCGGGTCCGCCACGTTTTGCCACGGTTGGATCGTAGGGCCGCCGCGTCTGAGAGCAGAACTTCCTGGTGTTCGAGTGGCCGCCCCTGCCCGGGCTTAGCGAAGGGCCTTGTTCAAGCGGCCGCGAGCCAGTGCGCCGTCAATTTGGGACTGCTTGGCGTCCCTCCACCCCACGGCTGAAAGTTGCCCTGTTGAGCGAGCATCTGACACCATCCCGCGGCCCAAAAATGGGGAGGTTTTGGAGCCCCCATGGGAGCAAAGAGAAGTTGTTAAACCAATTCTCCCGATGCGATGGTTGTTCAACCACTTTGCGCGCACCGTGTTTTGCGTTGGAACGTGGTCTTCGCAGCACGGTGCGAACCGGTGTTCGCGCAACGATTGCCGATCTTTGCGGAAAAAAACCGCTATCATCCCGCTCGTGAAAACCGGCACCGATCTTGTATAGAGTGGGCACGCCGCAGGCAGACTGTCGCAACTCGAACCCGGTTCTAGCTAAACCAAGAACGAACGAATCCTGGCTCTCACCAATGGCTCAGTCGTTTCCAGTGACGTCAAGTCCGCCAGACCCGCGAGCGGTTCGCATTCTGGCGAAGAACATTTACCGCGAGTTTCGAGCAAACGGATTCTCGGAGCAGGACGTTATGGCGCTCGCGGGTGAGCTCTTGGCCCTGGTCGCAAGCGAAGTGAAGAACCAGCGAAGCTCCGAAGAGAAGTAAGGAGAGCGAAAGGGGGTCAGTTCTTGAGCGGGCATGGGCGCATAGCGGGCTGGGCGAAACCTTGCGGGCCGGTCTGGAGGCCAAAAACGGCTTTCGCCCTGGGGCGATTTTCGTTGGCGTTGACAGCTGCGGGCCTTAGGTGGAAAAGCTTTAAGGTTGTGATCGCGCCGTCCTCGCACGCCAAGGGATTGCTGTATGCGGTGGTCATCAGCGAGCGCGGAGGAGCAGAGCGGCGACAAGTCTTCGACACCACCGAGCTAAGCATCGGTCGCGTCCAGGGCAACGACCTCTTACTTCCCAAGGGCAACGTCTCTAAACGTCATGCCCGAATTCTGTATCGAGAGGGGCGCTTTATCGTAACGGATCTCAACAGCACCAACGGCACCTATGTGAACCGCCGTCGTATCGCGCAAGCCAGCATCGTCCGCGAAGGCGACCGAATCTTTATAGGGGACTTCATATTGCGCATCGAGCTCTTGGAGAGCCCCCCTGAGGGCAGTGCAGGCGTCAGCAGCGGACCGGTGATGACTTCGGGAGGTTCCTCGCCCCGGCTCAGCGTATCCGAATCGGTGCCCGTTGCCGGAGATCG
>DASXTY010000950.1:0-2581 GCA_036505155.1 Polyangiaceae bacterium
TGCGCCATGCGACGGATGCCGATCACGTGGTCGCGGTGACCACCATCGTGAGCCGTGAACGGAGCTTGCGGTCGGCAGCGTTCATTGGGGTCTTGTGGGGCTTGGGCCACTCGGTGACGCTCTTGCTGGTGGGCGGAGCAATGGTCTTGTTCCGTTTCACGGTCTCCGCGCATCTTGGGCTGAGCATGGGAATGGCGGTTGCCCTCATGCTGGTACTGCTCGGGACGATGAACCTCACCGATGTTGCCCAGCGTATCCAGCAGGCGGCTTCCGGTGAGGCGCAGCCTCGGCGGAGCGCAACGCCGGACACACCCGTTTCCGCCAGCGCGTCACCCGCGGCAAACCGGTTCGTTCAGATCGCACGACCCATTGGAGTCGGCGTGGTCCACGGGCTTGCGGGCTCGGTTGCGCTTGCGCTTCTGGTCTCGCTCACCATTCCCAGTGTTCCGAGCACGCTCGCTTATCTGGTGGTTTTAGGCGTGGGAACCATGGCGGGCATGGTGGCGCTCACGGTTGCGATGGCCGCGCCCTTGGCGCTGGCCGCAGCGCGGTTTACGAGCTTCAATCGCACCGTGGCGCGGGCCACGGGCCTGGTGAGTATCGTTTTCGGCGCTTACCTCGCATACCGCATCGGATTCGTAGACGGATTATTTCTTTCTCATCCGACATGGAAACCTCAATAATACTCCGGCGGCTCCTGGCTCCGTCGATTGCGATGGTCGTGTTTTTGCTCACGATGGAGGCGAGCGCGCACCAAGTTGGCGTTTCCCAGAGCGAGTTCGCCCTCGAGAAAAACGGGACGGTACGCGCCCTGTTGGTGCTTTCCGAGGGGGACGCGGCGCGTTTGGCTCACATGGACCGCGACCGCGACGGTGTGGTTTCGCCGGCTGAGCTCGCGGCATCGGAGCCAGTTTTTCGAGACCTCATGTCCAAAGGAGTGGTAGTTCGGGCCGACAATGCCGTCTGCGCCCAGTCTCTGAAATGGGGCGGCTTCACCGACCAGGGTGGTTTCGCGTTGTCCATGGTGTTCACTTGCGTTGCCGACCCGCGCCGGGTTGAAGTCGACTTGCCCATCCTCGCGAGCCTGCCGGCCGGCCATCGTCACGCCATAAAGCTCAGCGCGCGCTCGGAAGCGGGCGAGAGGATGGTACAGAAACTACTTACCGGTTCGGAGCGCTCGGTATCGCTGGTTCCGGCTGCTTCGCCCCGCGCAAGCTTCGCGCGCACCTTGCTGGCTGCGCTGAAGATGGGCGTGGAGCACATTCTCATCGGTTGGGACCATCTTCTGTTCCTGGCGGCGCTGCTTTTGGGAATCAGCGGGCTACGGCCGGTGGTCGCGGCGGTAACGGCATTTACGGTGGCGCACTCCATCACGTTGGCCGTCGCAGCGCTCGGGGTTTGGGCTCCGAGCCCGCGCTTCGTCGAGCCAGCCATTGCCGCTTCCATTGCGTTCGTCGCCTTTGAAAACGCCCTTCGCGCGAAGGTGGAGCACCGCTGGCGGCTCACGTTTGTGTTCGGGCTCATCCACGGATTTGGCTTCGCAGGAGCGTTGCGCGAGCTGGCCCTCGCGCGCGAGAGGCTGGTTCCCACGCTGCTCGGTTTCAATCTGGGGGTCGAGGTTGGCCAAGTCGCGGTGCTCCTCCTGGTGATACCGGTGCTGTGGTGGCTAAAGGGTCGGCAGACATTCGAGTCCCGCTGGTTGCGTCCCGTTTCAGTGGGGATGGGCAGCATCGGCCTGGTCTTGTGCGTGGTTCGCGTGGTCGCTCCCTGAAAAATTGTGTCGCTTTTCGGCGGCGGCGTGTTAATTCCTGCCCCCGAACGCCCGATGCCCCGCACTTGCCCGACGCGCGCGTCACCTCTGGATGCGCCCTCCAAGCCCTATACTCTGACGATTATCCTTCTGACGCTGGGGCTCGGCTGGTGTCTGCTTGGAGTGCCCGCTCTCGCCGCTTCCAAGGCCGACCGGACTTCCGGATCTGCTGAGCGCTCCTCACGCGAGCTACCCAAACGCTTTGAGCGACCGCCGTATTCTTGGATGTCGCTCTCCATCGGATACCCAAACGCAGGCCGACAGGTGCGTGCCAAGCACCTGAAGGACACGCGATACCTGCACGTCAAGAGCAACAGTCGCGAAAAGACATACGGACACCCAGCGCTGGTCTTGATGCTCGGGCGAAGCGCGCGCGAAATCGGCCGTCTGGCTCGCGGGTCGATCATGATGGTCGGCGATCTGTCGGCCAAGTCCGGTGGTCAGCTCCAGGGGCACGTTTCACACCAGAGCGGTCGCGATGCCGACGTTGGCTTCTACATGACGGACCGCGACGGTCGCCCGGTGGAGCCGGATCGTTTCATTGCTTTCGGTTCGGACGGACTGGCCAAAGACGGAAGCGGGTACGTTTTCGACGACTGGCGCAACTGGCTCCTGGTGCGGGCCTGGGTACGCGACAAGCGCGCCGGCATCTCGCACATCTTCGTTTCAGCGCCGCTGCGCCGGCGGCTTCTCGACTACGCGCATTCCCATAAGCCAGAGGCCAAATACGTCGACGAGCTGATGGTGCTGCTGAAGCAGCCGGATGCCGCC
>DASXTY010000951.1:0-3242 GCA_036505155.1 Polyangiaceae bacterium
GAAAGGTTTCTCTCAGGGCCGTGAAACCTTCGAATTACGAAACGGCCCGTGACCCCTTGCCCGCGTTACGCCTTTCATTCGACGAGCCGGTGATCCACGGCTCGGTACTGAGACAGCTGGGCGCCCCGGTCGGGTGGAAAAGCGGGAGCTCGCCGTCGGAGCTATTGACGCCCCTGGTCCGAGCGGCGGCCGACAAGGCGCGCCGGCTGGCTCTGGGGGAGCCGGAAGAAACGGGGGATCCGCGTTTTAGGGCTTGACGCCGCAATTTGATGTCCATCATACTGACATCAAATTGAAATGTGTGCCCGGGAAAAGGCGTAAAAGGCGTGCCCGGGAAAAGGCGTGCCCGGGAAAAGGCTTGCCCGGGGAAAAAGCGTGTCCGAAAGGGGCCCGAGAAAGAACCTGTGCATTTTGCTTGACGGGGGTAGCCCCGCTCCTCCATAGTCACCGGCTAATTTGCCGGTGGTGCACCGGTCGAAAGGAACCCAGCATGCGACCCCTGAGTCTGCTCACCAAGTTTTCCCTTTGCTTCGTCTTTGCAAGCCCGCTTGCCTGCTCCAGTAACGAATCCAACCCGAGCCAGAGCACTGGCGGTACCGGTGGAGCCGCAGGCGGAACGGGGGGCAAGGCGGGTACGGGCGGCGCGGCGATGGGCGGCGCAGGTATGGGCGGCGTCACCCTTTCCGAACGAGCCCAGAAGGGGCTGATGGCGAGCCCGGTCCCGATCAACACCGCTTCCTTGTCGGATGCCGACAAGGAGAAGGTCGGAACCGGCAGCTACATCGTGAACGCGCTTGCCGATTGCAACGGGTGCCATGCCAAGGCGAACCCCATGGCTCCCCCCGATTTCCTCGGAGGGGGTACCCCTTTCCCCGTCGACCCGACCGACCCCACGCACCTGGTTTATGCGCGCAATTTGACCCCCGACCCCACCACTGGTCTGGCGCTCACCGAGGCGGAGTTCGTAACCGCCTTGCAAACCGGCAGGGACTACCACGTCACCACCAGCGATGAACAGCTGCTGGTGATGCCCTGGCTGATTTTCCGCTGGATGGAAAGCTCCGACCTCAAGGCCATTTACGCGTACTTGAAGCAGATTCCAGCGGTCATGAACCAAGTGCCGGCCGACAACAAAGGAGCGCTGAAGTTTCCTTCTTACCCCAAGCCCGCGCAATACGACGCAGGCGACCAGACGCGCCCACTGCCCCCTGAAGACGGCACGGATCCGGATCGCGTGGCCCTGGGCAGGGCGATTCAGCCGCTCGCCGAGCCCGCGAGCTACGCTTCCCTGTCCGCTACGGACCAGAAAAGGTTTGGGCGAGGCAGCTACATCGCCAATGCCGTTGGTCAGTGCAACGATTGCCACACCAACCCTCCGAACAATCCGTTCCCGCCCCAGCCGCCGTTCACCATCAACACCGCCGCCTACCTTACTGGCGGGACGGTCTTCAGGGTCCCCCCGCCCCTCCAGCCGATGATTCACCAGACGCGCACTATGAGCGAAAATCTGGCTGGGCAAACCAACGGCTTTATCGCGACGGCGGACCAGGCAACTTTCGAACTGACCATCACCACCGGGCTGCACCAGGACCGCGCCGGAAACCCGCCGCTCGGCTTCCCGATGCCCGCCGATGCGTTCAAGAACATGACTCCTGAAGATCTCGTATCCGTGTTCACGTATCTCAAGAACTTGACCCCACGCACGGGTGCCGCAGACGTGAGACGGCAAGTGGTTGCGCGCTGGTGCGACGCGTCGAACCCCTGTATGGGCGCGGGTGAAACCTGCCACATGGACGCCATGTTGGGTAACGAATGCATCGGGGGTGCGTGCTCCACGGACGCCGATTGCGGCGCTTGCCAGACCTGCGCTACGGGAACCTGTCAGGCCCCGTCCCCAACCAGCGCCTGCATTATGACAGCGTTTTGAGCGCTTCCGCCATGAGCCGCGGGTCGCGCCTTGTGTGCACGCGACCCGCGTGCCAAACTCCGCCAAGGTGGAACTTTTTCGCGCTGTTTGCCGCTTCGGAATGAGGCACGGCGCGACCTTCGGAGTGGCGCTAGCCGGGGTGTTCCTCGCGTGCTCAAGCCCGAACAACCCTATGGTTAGCGCGCTCGATGCGTCGGCGGGCACCGGCTCCAGTAGCAGCTCAGGCGGATCCGGCGGTTCGGGCGGTTCCGGCGGTTCTGGCGGACCCATCGGATCTTACGGATTCAGCTGCAGCGCGCCCCAGCTCGCGGGCGTGGACACGCAGGGCGCTCCGCCCCAGCGATTATCGGAAACGGGACTTTATGCAGACCTGGCGAGCCAGACCTTCGCCAGTTACGTGAGGGCATTCGAGCCGACATACAAACTCTGGTCCGATGGCGCCGACAAGCATCGCTGGGTTTATTTGCCCGATTGCACCATTGACACCCAGAACATGGACCACTGGTCGGTGCCGGTGGGAACCAAGCTCTGGAAGGAGTTCACGGTGGGCGGCGTGCGCATCGAAACGCGCATGATCGAGCGCTTCGGACCAAAAGCTGAGGACTTCATCTTCGCCGCTTATCAGTGGCGCGCCGATGGGAGCGATGCCGACTACGTTCCCGACGGGGTCCGCAACGCCAACGGTACCGCGCATGACATTCCGGCGCTGAGCGATTGCCAGTCGTGTCACGGCTACCTGCCCGAGCACGCGCTCGGCTTCAGCGCGATTCAGCTCACCCACAATCTCAGCGGCGTGACTCTGGAAACTCTCGCCGACGAAGGGCGCCTTAGCGTCGCACCGCAGCCCGGCGGCTACCGGGTGCCCGGCGATCAAGGTACAAGCTCCGCGCTAGGCTATCTGCACGCGAATTGCGGCCACTGTCACAACGACTCCGGGATCGTGTTTAATCGGCCATATCGGCTCCGCCTGCTGGTCGGCCAAACCACACCTGAAGAAACCGATGCCTACACCACCGCGGTGGGCGTCCCGGTCGAGAAATTCGTGCACCCGGGCATCACCATGCGTATTGCTCCGGGGGACCTCAGCGCGAGCTGTGTTTCCTATCGCATGGGCACCCGCGGCACTACCGAACAGATGCCGCCCTTTGCCACCGAGCTCGTGGACGACTCGGGCAAGGCGCTAGTCGACAGTTGGATTGCGAGCTTGCCCCCGTAAACCAGGGCGCTTCCGGCAGGCGGTTAACGCGGCGATCACCGCTGGCGGCCACCCCACCTCATTCACGCTTCCGCGCCAAAAGGTACCGGGAGCGGCTGG
>DASXTY010000952.1:0-1578 GCA_036505155.1 Polyangiaceae bacterium
GATGAGCGCAAGAAAAAGGTCTGCAGCGCCTCTCGTGATTGCCACCCTGGTCGGCTTAATTGCCGGCGCTGCCGGCTCGAAGGCCGCAACCAGCGCGCTCGAGAAGCGTGGAATCTTGTCGCGACCCGAAATGCCTCCCCACCGCAAGACGGCGTTGCCGCCGCCTGCTACTCGCCCCCCTCCTCCCTCTCCTCCCCCCGCTCCTCCACCGCTTTCGGTGGTCGACCGCGCTACAAGGGGCGACTCCACGGCGGTGCGCCAGCTCACCGAAAAGCCTCCCGGGGAGCGCACCGCAGAAGAAACGCTCGCGCTTGCCGACGCTCAGGCGGTGGACAAGCGCGCTCAGCTCGCGGAGCTTGCCCGAAAAATCAAGCTCCTTCCGCAGTTCGGACGCGCCAGCTCCACCGCCAAGATCGTCGCGCAATTTGTTCAGGACAGACAAGTGTCAACCGATGCGCTTCGAATGTTGGCGGCATTACCGAACGAAATTGGCCCGGACCTCCTGTATTCGATCTGGACCGGGGCCCGCGAGCAGGACGACTTGAGCAAGTGGATCGAGCAGCTCTTGTACAGCAAAGACGTTCGCGCCCACGCGTCCCCGGCTCTCGACGTTGCGCTCGACCTCCGCCAAGTTACAGATTGCGATAAGGCCCTGACCATTTTGGTGCGCGCTAAGGAGCACGGAGATCGTCGTTCGCTGGTGCTGCTAAACCGTCTTCACAACAAGCGCGGCTGTGGCGAACGAAAGCTCGACGATTGCTTCACATGCCTTCGCAAGGGAGACGAGCTCAAGGACGCCACCGTCGCGGCCCGCACGCGTAAGGCGCCTTAGGTCATGTTACTGGCAGTCGATATCGGGAACACCAACATCGTCGTCGGCCTTTACGACCAGACGGTGCTCAAATACACATTTCGGATGTCCACGGTGCGCGGGCGAACCAGCGACGAATACTGGAATGAGCTGGTGCAAATGATGTCGCTCCGCGGCGTGACTCCGGCGCAGGTTCATGCCGCCATCGTTGCCAGCGTGGTCCCTCCCATCACCGAGGTGTTTGTCGAGGCGGTTCGGCTGGCGGTGGCGCGCGAGCCGCTCCTGGTGGGCGGGCCGGGGCTCAAGACCGGAATTGCGGTGCTGTACGAAACTCCCCACGATGTCGGCGCAGACCGGATCGTCAACGCGGTGGCGGCCTATGAGCGGGTGCGCGATGCGGTGATCGTGGTCGACTTCGGTACCGCAACCACCATCGACTGCGTTTCGGCCAAAGCGGAATACCTGGGCGGGGTGATCGCGCCGGGTGTGGAGGTGAGCATCGATGCCCTGCTCGCGCGCGCGGCCAAGCTCCGAGCGGTGGAGATAGCCGCGCCCCCCAGGGTTTTGGGGCGCACGACGGCGCACTCTTTGCAGTCCGGCATCGTGCATGGATTCGCAGCGCTGGTGGACGGATTAGTTGAGCGGCTGCAAGCGGAGCTCGGGGTGGCGTGTGAAGTGATTGCCACCGGCGGACTAGCTCGCCTCATCGTCAAGCACACCAAGAAAGTGCGGCAGGTGGATGAGCACCTCACTCTGGAGGGGCTTCG
>DASXTY010000953.1:0-7190 GCA_036505155.1 Polyangiaceae bacterium
CGTCATCACCGAAGGCGTCGGGTGCTGGACACAGGCTGCCCTTGGCTGGTATGTGCGGCGCGATGTTTTTCTCCGGACCGGTCGCGTCTCGGCCCAAAGTCCGCGCCGGCTTTTCGGTGAAGCGGCGACGAGGGTCGCTACCTCTCTGGTGGATCTTGACCCTGAGCCTGTGGGCACCGTCCTGCGCCAAACAGGGTGAAGGCGAGCGGTGCGACCGCCAGAACAGCGGGGAGGACTCCGATTGTGAAAGCGGGCTGGTCTGCAAAGCCGCCGCGACATTGCGCGTTCAAGACGGCGTGGACCGCTGTTGCCCGTCGAAGGGGGGCGGAGGAATTTGTGAGGAGGGAGCGCCCATTGGAACCGGTGGAACCGGCGGCACCGGAATCGTCGACGGTAGCTCAGACTCGGCGCCGACTTTGGACGGCGGCGGATGTCAGTGGAGCTCACAATGCCCGGACGGCCAGGTGTGCGGTCCCAGTAGTCGTTGCCAGGCGGAGTGCATCGGGGACCGCGACTGCACGCCTCCGAAAATCTGTGTGAGCTACGTGTGCGCGACGCCCCTGAGCAATGCCGGAATGGGCGGCGGGGACGCGAGCGCAGCGGGCGGCGCGGCCGGCTCGGGTGGTTCGGGCGGCGTTGGAACCGCCGGCAGCGGCGGCACGGGCGGGGCGGCGGGCAGCCTGTCCATGGGCGGCACTGGCGGCTAAATGGCATCGATTGAACACTTGGTGGCGCTGTCGCAGGAAGCGCTTCTCCTGGCAATCGCTGTTTCCTTGCCCATCGTTGCTGCCGCGGCGCTGGTGGGGCTGGTGGTCGCGGTAATGCAGGCAGCCACACAAGTCCAGGATGTTACGTTGGCACATCTGCCCCGACTTTTGGCGGTTGCTCTGGCATTGGCGATCGCGGGGCCCTGGATGGGAGCGCAGATCGCAAGCTTCGCTGGTCGACTATTTTTGGGAGGATGAGCGCCCGAACCCGTGCGCCCAGCGACCTCAATGGTTTTCGAGGCCGTTCCGGCCAGGCGCGACTGCGCATGGCGGGCCGAGTGGTTCACTGCGTTGGTTCGTGGGTTCGGCTGGCGGACGCTTTCACCACGGTGGACATCCAATTTGCCGGCAAGCCTCTGCTTTCGGCAGGGGATTTGGCGGTAGTCGAAGCGCTGAGGTCGCGTAAAGCAAAGCTCCGCGAAGGCGTTTTGCTGGCTCGCTATCCGGCGCCGCCCACGCGCGGCAACGGGGAGTTCGCTCGCTTTTCTTGGCAAGGGGTGGGCGCCTTTTTGAGCCAACGACACCACGCCGTGCAGGTCATGCGCCGATACTTTATTAGACAGGGTTTCCTCGAAGTGGACACTCCGATCTCAGCCAAAACCTCGGGCTCCGATCCATATGCAATTCCGGTGCGGACGCAAAGCGGCTGGCTCATCACCTCTCCTGAGCACCACATGAAGCGGTTGCTGGTGGGGGGGATCCCGCGAATTTTTCAATTTGCGCACTGCAGTCGGAGCAATGAACACGGCCAGCTTCACCAGCCGGAATTCATGATGCTCGAATGGTACCGAGCTTTCGCCGGCATTGAGGAAGTGATGCGCGACACCGAACAGCTGGTTGTGGCGGTCGCTCGCGCGCTGGGCCGGCCAAGCCGCGCCCCGGCGGTCCGCCGCCCAAAAATTGACTTGCGCCGGCCTTTCGAGCGGATCACGGTTCGGGAAGCGTTTGTGCGCCATGCCGGCGTGTCGGACGCGATTGCGCTCGCTGACGGCGACGAAGCGCGATATTTCGAGCTTTTGTTGGAGCGGGTGGAGCCCGCGCTGAAAAAACGCGCTCGGCCGATTTTCCTCTGCGATTTCCCGGTGTCGCAAGCGCCGTTGGCCCGCCCCTCACCCACCGACTCGTCCGTCGCGGAGCGTTTCGAGCTCTACATCAACGGTGTGGAACTGTGTAACGGCTATGGCGAGCTCACCGATGTGCAGGAGCTGCGCCGGCGCTGGAGACAAAGCCGTCCTCAACGCCGTGGCGTCCGCGCTGGTTTCGACCGGCGCCTGGCCCGTGCCATGCAGGAGGGATTGCCACCCTCGGGCGGCAATGCGTTGGGCGTCGACCGATTGGTCGCTTTATTCTGCGGAGCCCCCGACATCGCATCCGTCCAGGCCTTTCCCGCCTCGCAGCCCTGACCTTAGCGAGTCGCAGCGGCGACGTTAATCGTACCGCACCACCGAAATCACCGGCGTGGGCATGAGTCGTTCCCGGCCGCCGAGCGACTCGAGCTCGATGACGAACGCGTACGCAACGACGTAGGCGCCTTGTCGGTGCACCAGATCGCCCGCCGCCGCCGCGGTTCCGCCGGTGGCCAACAAGTCATCCACCACCAAAACGCTGGCTCCCTCTTTGAGCGAGTCTCGATGCATCTCCAGCTCGTTTTCCCCGTATTCGAGGGAGTAGCTCACGCGATCGGTGCGGTACGGTAACTTTCCCGGTCTGCGCACCGGGACGAAGCTGGCGTTCAAGCGCGCGGCGAGCGCTCCCCCAAAGATGAATCCGCGGGACTCGATGCCGACGATCGCGTCCACGTGCTCGCCCACGAAGCGATGTGCGATGAGGTCGAGCACGATGTGGAAGCCTTTGGGATCCGCCAAAAGCGGCGTGATGTCTCGAAACAAGATGCCGGGCTGGGGAAAATCGGAAATGCTACGGATTTGCTTGCGGACATAGGACAGGGTGTCGAAATCGAGCTCCGGCTCGAGCTTCGGTGCCTTGCGCGGGGTAACGGCCGGCGGTTTTTCGCGCTCGACTCCCCGGGGCGTGGGCTGAAGCCGAGCCGGGACCGGCTTCGGCGACTTTCCTGCGCTTCTCTTTCTCGCTGCCATCCAGAGCGTTCCTACCACGGGTGCGCGCGAAAACGGAGATCCCAACAGCGAGCGCTTCGGGGACTCGAAAAGCGCTTATAGCTCCGCCAGCAGTGCGACGACTTCTTCGGCCCGGCCCTGCTCGTGCGGCGCCCATAAATCCAGGGCCAATGGCGTCACTCCGACGACTCCCTGGTCGAACGCTTCCGTATCAGACCCGCTGAGGGGACGGTGGGCCATGCTCGGGCCACCGATCCAAAGGTACTCCTTACCTTGCGGATCGTGCCGGAACCAAACGTCGTCGCCATAGACTCGATTGCCCAGTCTGGTAGCTCTGGCCGGCCAATCGGAGCCCGCGGGGAAGTTGACATTTAAGAGCAATGGAGCGGGCGATCCACGGGCGAGCGCCGCGCGCGCAATGCGCGACGAGTAGCGCACCGCTGCTTGTACATCCACTTCTACAGCTGCCGATAGCGCCAGCGATACGATGCCTCGGAGCGCACCTTCCCGAGCCGCTGCGACGGTTCCACTGTAAAACACGTCAAGGCCCAAGTTGGCCCCGCGATTGAGTCCAGAAGCCACGAGATCCGGCCGCCGGGGGAGGACGCGACCGATCGTGTGCAACGCAACGTACACGCAATCGGCCGGCGTGCCGTCCACTGAAAAAACTCCAGAGCCGTGTTCGGAAAGCCGAAGCGGTCGATGCAAGCTGAGCGCGTGACTGGCGGCGCTCTGCTCGTGCTCCGGCGCGCAGATAACCACCTCCGCCCACTCTCTGAGAGATGAGCCCAACGCCAGAATGCCCGGCGCGCGGTAACCATCGTCGTTGCATAGCAACACCAAAGGGCGGGCCACGGGAGCACTTTAACGCGTCATCCGGAGCGCGGCATTGGCCGTGCGGTTCCGGCAACTTTCCCGCCTCGGAAGGGAGGCGCCTTTGTTATTTTCCCGCGACACTGGTAAATAAGCCGCGCTGATTCTCTTCAAAACTTTTGCAGGGTAGCGGAGTGAAACACGTCGTTTGCATTGGT
This sequence comes from Polyangiaceae bacterium, assembly GCA_036505155.1. Classification (GTDB taxonomy): domain Bacteria; phylum Myxococcota_A; class Polyangia; order Polyangiales; family Polyangiaceae; genus DASXTY01. The sequence goes on from DASXTY010000953.1 coordinate 3,874, forward strand.
GTGGTGGCCATAGGATGAGCACTCTGATGCAGCAGATTGCGAGCGAGCTCACCGAATGCGTGGCGCGTTTCGGCATTGCGGGTCAGGTGGTAATCGAGGGTGGGCTGGTGGTGCTAGATGGCAATGGACCTCGAGTGAGCGCGGAGCTCGGGCTGCTTGCCCAGCAGTGGGATGTGCTTCCCGCCGATGTCCGGCAACGGCGCGTGGCAGAGCTGGCTCGCTATCTGGTCGACCAGCGGCGAGCCCTGTCGGTTCGACCCGACCCGGCGCTGAAGCAGCTGGCGGGTCAACTGAGCTGGGTGTGGCCAGCGCTGATAGTCGCCGCAGGAGGGACGGTTTTGGCGCTGGCGTATCGGGCATTCAGCCCCGGGGGATGGGCCGCTCAGCAAACCGCAGTAGAACCCGTCGTTTCGTCGGCGGAGAACTACGAACGGGAGCGCCAGCTTCGCGCCCAACGCGTGTGCGAGGCGACCGCTGCTCGTGTGATGCGAGGGGCAAGCGTGGGCCCGACCGATGTCGAAGGTTGGGTGGTGGAGATTGGAGTCTTGCGCGAAATGTCGAGCATGGCGGATTCCGACTCCGCGCTGTCCGCGTTCGTAAGTCCAGATGGGCACCGCTTTGTCTGGGCGGGCGCGCCCGAGCTTGCTCGCCTGGAAGGCCCGTCGACCCGACTGGAGGTGACCACTCAGCGCTGGGGCCAGCCAAAAGAAGGCGCGTGGCAATCGCTGCGGCTCATTTTCTTCGGTCGATATGTGGGCCCTTATTTCAGCGAGCAAGGGCGAGCTCCGTTCGTGAGAACCGCCTCTGCTCTCAGTGAAGCGTTACATGCCAAGAACGCGGCGGTCTACGGACGCTGCGAGCACTCCCAGACGCATCTCTTGGGCTCCTGGTTTCAGGGGCCTGATCCCGGCGGGGCCGCCACTGCGATCATCTATTTTATGGGGACTTATGCGCCAGCTCCACACCTTCGGCCGGCGCTGCTCGGCGAAGCGACGTCCGGCAGCATGGATCGGCCCCAAGCGCTGGACAACATTGCCAAGTCGGCCGCCCGGCTTAGCTACGATGAGCTGCGCACGGCGATCGGGGCTCAAGGGGGAGCCATCGCGGGTAAACCCCCGGGCGCATCGACGGTCACCTTCTCATTCCGAGACGGAAATCAAGCCGCCCGCGCCAGCCACGATCTTTCGCGCAAGCTGGGACTTGCAGAGAACAGGGAACTGGAGACAGCAAACAGTAAATGAAGCTGTCAGGACGGTGCTTGGAGAATGCGTTCGAGCTCGCCGCTCTCGTAGAGCTGGGTGACGATGTCGCAACCTCCGATGAAGTTGCCTCCGACGTAGAGCTGCGGGATGGTGGGCCAGTTCGAAAATTGTTTGATTCCTTCGCGGACCTCAGGGTCGGTGAGCACATTCACCGCTCGAAAATCGGCCCCGGACTGTCCGAGAATGTTGACCACCTGCGCGGAAAAACCGCATTGGGGAAATTGCTTGTTACCCTTCATGAAAAGCACGATGCGATTGGATGCGATGATTTCGCCAATCCGCTCGCGCAGGGGCTGGTTCATGCCGATTCTCCTTTGAGCTTGCGCCACGACTCGGGCGTGTAGGTCTTTAGCGCCAAGGCGTGAATGGGGCCATTCATCGCCTCCCCCAGCGCTCGGTAGACGAGCTGATGCTGCTCGATCAGCGATCGCCCTTGAAATTCAGACCAGACGATGCGGGCCTGATAATGGTCTTTGGTTCCCGTCAAATCCAAAACCTCGATTTCGGCCTGTGGGAAGGCTAGCAACAACCGACGGCGCACTTCTTCGAGCTCGATCACCGGGCACATTTGGTCCCGCACCGCTCACCTGTCAACCCCTACCCCGTCGAACCGTACCCTCCGCTGCCTCGCGCTGTGGCGTCCAGCGCATCGACCGGCTCCACGGTGACACGGGATATCGGGCTTATCACCAGCTGGGCGATGCGAGCCAGCGGATCGACCACGAAAGGCTCGGCGCCGTGATTGATGAGAACCACACAAATCTCGCCGCGATAGTCGGCGTCGACGGTACCCGGGCTATTCACGATTCCAATCCCGTGTCGGAGTGCAAGTCCGGAGCGCGGGCGCACTTGACCCTCGTGACCGGGTGGAATGGCGACTGCAAATCCTGTCGGGATGAGCCGCCGCTCTCCGGGCAAGATCACGACCGGTTCGGTAATCGCTGCCGAAAGATCAAGCCCGGCGGCCGCCTGGCTCTTGTATGCGGGAAGCGGCGCTTGCACCGACCCCACACGCTTTACGCGAAGCTTTGCTGGACCGTCCGCCACTCCCGTCAAATCTCCCCGAAACGTCCGCTCCTCAGCGCGGCGTCCAAGAGGTCTTGCACTCGCTGCTCCACGTTGCGCGCTTCCGGTTCGCCCATCTGGGCTAGCGTTGCCTTGATTTCACCCAAGGCCTTCAGCTGATTGAAGAGTTGTAAGTCGCCGGGGGGCGCTCCAGTGGTCAGTACCTGCCGAATCCTGTCGACTTCAGCGGCAAGCGCCGGAACGCCCACACCGACCGCGCCGGCACGGCGACGGTCTGGGTGCTCGCGGTAATGTTCGTCCACCACCGGCTGAACGATGCCCTCCAGGATTGCGACCTGATCTTCGCTGTTCCACACGTGCTTCAGCACGAACAGATCGCTTTGGTCTGGCTGCGCCCGGCCGTCGATGAGAGCGCTGGCAGCAAATAGCTTGAGCAGTTTGACGGCCCGCCGGTCGCTCAGGCTTATCCCTTCGGCGCGGATCTGAAACACTAGCCCTTTATAGCTGGACAGGAAAGCATCGGGAAAGGATAGATGATCGGCCAGCTCTGCGGCCAACAAATGGAGATCCTGCGAGGTGACCACCGGCTCAATGTTGTGTCCGCGCAGCCTTCGCACTTCGTGCAGCAGGCCGAGCTCCAATAGCTGATTGAAGTGAAAGGCGCCCAGATTATCCGATCGCACCCGCAGCAGAAAGCGGTCGTACAAGGCGGCCAGCGATTCATCAGCGGGAACCTCGTTGCTCGCGCCAAACACGCTGATCAGGGGGCATTGCAACACTTGACCACCCGAGGTGTAACGGCGTTCGTTGAGCAGGCCCAGTAGCGCGTTGAGGATGGCACTGTTGCTCTTGAACACCTCGTCCAGAAATACGATCTCCGCTTCGGGGAGCATGCCCGCGGTTCGCCGCCGGTAGGTTCCATCTCGAAAAGCGGCGATGTCGACCGGCCCGAAGATTTCGTTTGGCTCGGTAAAGCGAGTGAGGAGATATTCGAAGTAACGGGCGTCGAGAAGCTGTGCCAAAATGCGG
>DASXTY010000954.1:0-2793 GCA_036505155.1 Polyangiaceae bacterium
AGAGACAGTGTTGTCAGGCACGCGTGCCCCATGGCGCGACGATGGGCTGAGCCGTGCTGCATCCGTTGGCTATGGTTCATCCGTTTTTGGCCCCAGAAGCTGTCGCCCGACACGAGCACGCTAGCGGTGCACGGTCGAAACTGTCAACGGACCTACGCGGACGGCCTTGCCGAAGCCGAGCGCAAGGCAGCCGCGGGGGCTATATTGGGCATTGGGGGATGCCCAAAAAGCCGCACCCCGCCAAAAGTGGGCCGTTGCCCGAGACGGAGGTCCGCCGGTTCGGCCGGCCCTAGTGTCCCGTCTCCGAAATTCGTTTCCGAATTTCGGACCGGCGCTTCGCGCCGGCGGCTTCGCCGGACAGGACCCTAGCATCATCGTGGGGGTGCTGGGGCACCCCCCAAGGAATTGCTTTGCAAGTCCTTCCCCCCGCGTCCGCTTCGCGTCCGCCCTAGTGTCCCGCAGTGCTCGCGAGCTTCAGCGCACCCGGGGGAATTATTCTATGAATCACGGGCGCAGGACACTAGCTCGGCTCCGAGGGCGAGGGGGGTATCGGGGGTAAGCCGATGAAGCTCTTTCTCCCCTCGTCGATTTCCTCCACGTCGAAGATCTCGGCCGTGATGTCTTCGGCGGCGAGCTCCTGTTTGGCCTCACCCAGCTCGCGGCTGGTGTCCGCCAATCGATCGGCCAAAACACCAAGGAACTGCCAGAGCAGCTTGACCGCGAGTTGGTGCTCCTTGCGAAGGATCTCGAAGAAGTCAGAACGCCGGATCAACATCAATTCGCTCTCGCCCTCGGAGACCACCGTGGCCGATCGGGGCTGGCTGCGCACCAAAGCCATCTCTCCGAAATGATCTCCGGGGTCTAAGACCGCAAGCCGCGCGTCGCCATGCATCACCCGCACCTGTCCGCTAAGAACGATGAAGAGCTCTTCGCCCTTGTCGCCGGCCTTGATGACCACCTCGTCGTCCTTGTAAGGAAGCACCTCCACCACCTGTAGAACGCGCAGAATCTCGCGGTCGTTCAGAGGCCGGAACAGTGGCATCCGAGCCAGAATTTCGCGCTTGAGTTGCAGCTTCTTGGCCCGGGTCTCGTCGCGGGCCGCCGCGTCTCCCACCGTGAGGACCAACGCGGTGATGTTGTCCTTGCCCCCGCGCTGGTTGGCGGCGTCGATGAGCGAGCGCACCACGGCTTCGCTGTCGGGATTGACCAGCAGCCGGCCCAGGTCGTCGAGATCTTCCTCGAAATAACCGCTCAGCCCGTCGGAGCACAACATGAAGCGATCCCCCGCCAGAAGGTCCAATACCAACGTGTCCGGCTCGGCGTGCTCATACACGCCCACGGCGCGCGTGATGGCGTTCTTCTGTGCCAGTTGCTCGATTTGCTCGCGCGGCATTTTCTTGCGGCGGACGAGCTCGTTGAAAACAGTGTGATCCTCGGTGAGCTGCTCCAGCACTCCGTCGCGGAGCATGTAAATGCGGCTGTCGCCGACATAGATGATGAACGCCTGGTTGCCGATCACCAGGATGGCTACCAGAGTGGTGCCCATGCCCCGCTTGGCCGAGTCCTTCTGGGCTTCGCCGTGGATGCGGCTAGAGGCGCGATTGACCGCAAACTCGAGCATGTTGAGCAAGTCGCGCTTGCTCACCTTCGCGCCGCCAGTTTTTCCGGACGCGTAGTCCCGAATCAGGTCTTGCTCTCGCTTGACTTCATCGTGGAGGGTTCGCACCGCAATGGCGCTCGCCACCTCTCCAGCGGCGTGCCCGCCCATCCCATCGCAGACCACGAACAGTCCAAGCTTCTTGTCGACGAGATAATTGTCTTCGTTATGGTCGCGTTGCTTGCCGACGTCCGTGAGCGCCGCGAAGCTGAGCTCAAAGCTCACCATCGATGGCCAGAATAGCCAACCCCGTGGGAGCAAGCTACTCCGTCGGCTTGGACCTTTGGGCCCAGGCCTTATCCGCGCAGAGGACCCTCGGGCGAGGCGGCCGGTGCTCTGGGGCGTCAAGCTCTAGGATTGGGCAGAGCGCTCGAAAACCGAGCTTGCTCCACCGCGCGCAACCACCAAGTGGTCGAGAAGCGGCACGCCGACTACATCACAAGCGGCAGCGACCGCCCTCGTCATGGCAACGTCTTCATCGCTGGGTGCGGGGTCTCCGCTCGGATGATTGTGCACGAGCAAAATTGCGCTCGCGGCGTCCCGAAGCGCTGGAGCGAGTACGTCCCTCGGCGTGAGCGCGCAGCCGTGTTGCCCTCCCTGTGCAATGCGCCGAGCGCTCTTCAGCCCGTTTCTGCCGTCGAGAGCGAGCAGCCACACCTCCTCGTGCTCCAGCCCCGCAAGCCGGGGGCGCGCCCAGTCAGCCACCGTCTCGAAGCGGCTCATCACCGGACGATGGTGGCCAAGCAGCCGGAGCGCAGCGCGTTGACCCAGCTCGAGCGCGGCAGACACCCGGGCAGCCTTGGCCGGTCCCACTCCGCGCTGAGCGGCCAGACCATGCGGTCCGAACCGCAAAATACCCTCCAGCCCACCTGCCGCGCCCAGCAGAGCGGCTGAGATTGCACTGGCGGACAAGCTCCCGGCCCCGGTGCCCAATACGATCGCCAAGAGCTCCAAATCGGACAGGCCCTGCACGCCGCCACACAACGCCCGCTCCCGCAGGTCGGGCTTGCCATCCAAGGATACCGCTTTGGCCACGTGCGAAGGCTCTACAACAACTGTGCCAGCGGAAAAGAAGCCGTGCCGCGTGGGGCGCAGGTGGCGGCCGGCTGGCAGCCAGGCCAACAGCTGCCAGGTAT
>DASXTY010000955.1:0-5170 GCA_036505155.1 Polyangiaceae bacterium
GGGCCAGCGAAGTTTGCGCCCGGTTGACGCGTCCCAGCTCGCCGCGTATTCCCACTCGGCTTCGGTGGGCAGTCGAGCGCCCGCATATGCCGCGAAGGCTTTTGCTTCGTACCAGCTCACGTGACAGACGGGTAGAGGAGGGTCGACCCGACGCGGTCCCAATAGTGTCTTTCGGAGGAACGCCCCGTCGGCATCGCGAGTCCAGAAAAGCGGTGCCCCGATTCGGTGGGCAAGTCGCCAAGAATTGCCTTCAGCTGTCCACAGTCGCGCATCCTCGTAACCTCCGTCGCGAATGAACGCGAGCCACTGGCCCGAGCTCACTGGATGACGCTGAATAGAAAAACCCGCAATTTCGGCGGGATGAGCGCGCCGCTCGTTGTCCCAGCCGTCCGGGTCGTCGTCACAACCGAGCAGGAAGCGACCTCCTGACAGTTTGACGAACTCTTCGCCGGCCTTCGACGCGTGCGCATTGGTGCTGGATGGCCCCGGGTCATCCAGAAACAGGCCGCCTTGCAGCCGCACCATCGCAATGATCTCCGCGTGCTGGCGTTCGTGGTTCGCCAAAAACCTCAAAAGCTCGGCGCCTTGGTCCGAGCCGCGAGTGGTTTGCCAACCCCCTTGCACTAGCTCCTGAGTGCGCTGGTAAACGAAATCCGCGTAACCGAAGAGCTCTGCGCGATCGGGGAGACTATCGCCGCGAAGCGCCTTGGGCGACTCGAACGAGCTCCAAATCGCGTCGCGATCGGGGTCGATCGGTTTCTGCCCGCCCAGCCGGCGCAGTGCCCAGCACTCCTTTTGCCACGCCACGTGACCGACATGCCAACCGATGGGCGAAAACAGTGGATCGAACTGCGCTCGGAGCGAGGCTTCGTCGAGCGACTGCGTGAGCCGAAGGGTGAGCGCACGAGCGCGGGACAACTCTTCGGTGAGGACGTTCATTGACACTTTTTTATGGCGATGGCCGCCGCATGCAAAGCGCAGCCCCAACGCATTTTTTCACGATTTGCTCATCGCATCGTTGCAAAACTCCACAACCTTATGACGAACACTGAAAAAACCGCGCGAACACGGGTTGCCTTTGCGCGGTGTGAGCCTTATTACCGTGGGCCGGGCTCGAGAGGCTCGCGTTGATGGCTGTATTTGCTGGTACAGGAGCTCTCTGGGGCGGGCCCGCCCCGGCGGCAGGTCAGGGCGCCGGCTCTGAGCGGCTGCGCATCGAGGTTCATTTTCGAGCCAGCGACGGTCAAAAGCTGGGCCGTGACGTGCGCGAGGGTCTGGCGAAAACCCCTAAGAGCCTGCCGCCCAAATATTTTTACGACGAGCTTGGTTCCAAGCTATTCGACCGCATCTGCGACACTCCGGAATATTATCCGACCCGGAGCGAACGAGCATTACTGGAGCGCATCGCGCCTTCCGTGGTGGAACGCGCGCGTCCACACGAGCTGGTCGAGCTCGGCAGTGGAGCGGCTCGCAAAACCCGCGTGTTGCTGGATGCCATGGGTCGCGCCGGCCGGGCATGTGTGTATGTTCCCTTCGACATCAGCGAGAGTATGCTCAGAAATAGCGCCAGCCAGCTGCTCAGGACGTATCCCTGGCTCAGGGTGCATGGAATCGTAGGAGACTACGAACAGCACCTGGAACAACTCCCCAATGGAGGAGCGCGGCTCTTCTTGTTTTTGGGCAGCACCATCGGTAACTTCGAACCGGCGAGCTGCGTACGTTTTCTTCGTCGCATCGCGGGACAGATGAAGGACAGCGATTTCTTGCTGATCGGCACCGATACGCTCAAAGACACTCAGGTGCTCAATGCCGCGTACAACGACGCGCAAGGTGTGACGGCGGCGTTCAATAAGAACCTGCTTTCGATTATCAATCGGGAGCTCGACGCCGAGTTCGACACTGCCAAGTTCCAACACGTGGCGTTTTTCGACGAAGAAAAAAGCCAGATCGAAATGTATTTGGAGGCGCGGGTGTCACATCAGGTGCGCATACGGCGGCTCGGTATGACCGTTGGCTTCCGGGCCAGGGAGCGCATTTTGACAGAAATCAGCCGGAAATTCACCCGATCGGCACTCGAATACACGCTCCATCGAGCCGGGCTGGAGCTTGACGGGTGGTTCGTCCCCGACGATGAAAAATTCGCCCTTTCGCTCACCACACGCGCGGCGAGCTGACTCGCGCCGGATGGCGTTGTGCGCGACATAACTCCAGAGTAGACTCCTTCGCGCCCTTGATGCGGCACGAGCACATCATGAAACATCGGGCATGCGGGGCGTTGATAAGAGGCGAAAAGATTCTCATGGTCCGCCACAGTCACGGCGGTGAGGACTACTGGACGCTGCCGGGCGGAGGGGTTGAGGCCGGCGAGCTGCATCCAGACGCGGCGGTTCGGGAAATGCGAGAGGAAACCGGCCTGGTAACTCGCGCCGTTCGATTGCTCTGGGAGGAACGAGGTTCCGCCGGCGGGATCCAGAGGTGCTTCTTGATGGCGGACGCTTTTGAAGGACAGGATGCCGTGCTCGGGGCTGATCCTGAAGAAACCGACTTGCCCTCAGAGCGACGGTTGCTCAAAGAAATAAGGTGGTTTCCGATCGTGGAGAAACGCAGCGATGTTCAGATCGCCAAAGTCCTAACGGCTTTAAAGAACCGGCCACCCATCGACGCGACGATCAACCGTGGCTGGCGTGAGGCCGCAAGCATCCACGAGGCGTTCGCGCGCGGCGAAATAAACGAAGCCGGCTGGCACGCACGGTGGGCGGCGATCATCGTTCCAACCTACCTTTCCGGCGAAAACCCGCGCGCGCAGTCGGGCTACAGCGGCACGCAAGTGGACTGGCGGCAAGCGCGAGGCTTGGTCGCTGATGCAATCACTCGCTCGGGGACCTTCCTGGATGTCGGTTGCGCGAATGGCTTGCTGATGGAGAGCGTTCAAGCATGGTGCGCTGAGCGTGGGCTCGTCATCGAACCCTATGGAGTGGATATCGCGAGCGAGCTCGTAGCTCTGGCTCGAACCAGGCTTCCAAAGTGGGCTGCTCGCATCTTAGAAGGCAACGCAGCCGCTTGGCTGCCGCCATTTCGCTTCGACTTCGTGCGCACGGGCGACGAATACGTGCCTCACACGAAACGGCGCGAGCTGATTGCCCATCTGCTTTCCCACGTCGTCATGCCCGGGGGTCGGTTGCTCATCGGACCCTACACGGAGGAAGCGGATGCGACCCGCTCCAAACCATCGCTAGAAGACACCGTCCGGGGCTGGGGTTTCGAGGTCGCTGGCCGAATCGAGCGTCTCCACCCCCACGACGATCGCGTGGTCAGACGACTCATCTACATCGATGCGCGCCGCACGATCGCGTCGAGGTCGGCCGTTCCCTACAACATCCGGGAGGACGCTTACGCAGGCACCGCACAGGACTATGCGCGGTTTCGCGTGCAGTACCCCTCGAGCCTCCTCGAACATGTGCGGCGGCGCGCCAACGTCTCGGGCACCGGTCGGCTTCTCGACCTTGGCTGCGGACCGGGGCGTGTGACTCTTCCTTTGGCGCCGTTCTTTCGGCAGGTCTGGGCTATCGACCAGGAGTCGGAGATGATTGAGGCCGGGGCCGAAGAAGCCGCCAAGTTCGGCTTATCGCACGTGCGGTGGATCGCAGGCAAGGCGGAGGAGCTACAAGCGCCACTGAGCTCGTTCGAGCTCATCACCATGGGTGAGTCGTTTCACCGATTCGATCAATCGGTGATCATCGGAAAGGCGCTCCAATGGCTTCAACCGGGCGGTTACCTAGCCTCGATGGGCGGCACCAACGCGGGGAAAGAGCCGTGGCAGCGCGCCTACAAGGAAGTCTTCGCTCGGTGGCAGCCGTCCGGAGCTGCTTCGGCCCACCCGGCCGCTCGTCAGCCGACTCTGACCAGCGGCCAGATCTTCGCCGCGGCGGGGCTCGAGGATATCAGCGAGGACGAGTTCACCACACCGCACGTCTGGACGGTGGACTCACTAATCGGCAATGCGTACTCGACCTCCGTCATGTCACGAAAAGCTCTCGGGTCCAAGGCGCAGAGCTTTGAAGCAGACGTGCGAGAAACTCTTCTGGCCATCAACCCGCAAAATGAGTTTCCCGAAGAAGTGTCTTTTTGGTGCGCCCTCGGCCGCCGCCCGAGTTGACCGGCTCGCGCGCGGCATGCCGCTCGCATCGCGGGATCGAGTAGCCGTCGCGCGCTGAACTACGCTGCGCGATGCGCGACGCCGCGATAGAAGTAGGCAGCCGATTTCGGCCCCTTGGAGTAGAACTTCTTCAGGGTGTCGATTTCGAATCCGGCGTCGGTGATGAGCCGGTCGATTTGACGGTTGAGATTGCAGCCGCCGCACATCCGCTTCTGCAATCCATTCAACCGATCCTGCCAGACTTGCACCTAGGGATCATCCGATCGACCGTGCTCCACGAAGAAGAACTGTCCTCCGGGTTTCAAGACTCGTCGCATCTGCGCGAGCGCGGCGCTCGGGTCGGGGATGGTGCACAGCGAAAACGTGCAGACGACACAGTCGAAGCTGGAGTCGGGCGCAGCGATCTCTTCGCCGGGAAGTGAAAGAAACTCGACGGGAAAGGGGGACCTTTCGATTCGCTTCTTCGCAAGCCTTGCGCTCGCTCCGGAGGGGTCGACGCCGACGACTTTCTCGACACCGCTCGGATAATAAGGAAGATTGTGACCTGTCCCGAAGCCGACTTCGAGAACGCTACCCCTCACGGAACCCAGCAATATCCTTCGTTCCTCGGCAACGTGCTTCATGCCCATCGCGAAATCGATGATTCGAGGGAGTATCCGATCGCTGTAGAAGCCCACGGGTCGCGAAGCTAGCACCGACCTAACCCGGGGCTAGCATATCGCGTACATCGACACAATCGATGGCGACGACAGGCACGAGCACCCGCGTAGCTCACGCCGGATGGCGTTGTGCGCGCCATATCTCCCGAGCATAGCCGTCGATGACCTTGTCGCTGGAGAAGCGGCCCATGTTTGCAGAATTCAAGATGGACCGATAGAGCCAGCTCGTTTGGTCTGCGTACGCTTCGGAGACCGCTCGTTGGCAAGCGCTATAGCTGCGAAAATCGGCAAGCACCAGATACGGGTCGTGGTTCAAGAGGTTATCCACCAGAGACGCGAACCGTCCCCCATCACC
>DASXTY010000956.1:0-2467 GCA_036505155.1 Polyangiaceae bacterium
CGCACCGGCAGGAGCGACAGCCCCACCAACCCGACCAAAATGGAAACGATGCCCACCATGCCGGCCATCCCAATACCCGGGCTGGATAACTCGTACAGCACGGATAAAACCCCGATGCTGAGCAGCATGGTGGCAATGGTGGGCTCAGCCAATACGTCGAGCGTGCGTTCCGTGAACGTGAGAGGGAGCTCGACTGCGCGCGCTCCGCGCGTGTGGAGAGTGACTTCGCGTTTGGCCATCTCGACGCGACGGCCGTCCAGGGCGGCCAAGAGCCCGGCGCGGTCCGCTGCGATGATCTCGATGATCCCCTGCTCCTTAGCTTCGGAGGCGGTGAAACTTTCGGACTTTCGGACGATCGCGTCCGCCACGGCCTCCGGACGTTTGCGGCGCGCCAGCAGCGATTTTGCAAGCGCCACCATGGAGTTGGTGGCCTTGTCGTTCATCGGCCCCTGCAGCTGCTTGCCCTCGGTGTCCACCGGGTGCGCGGCGCCGACCCGTGTGTTGGGCGCCATGGCGGCGATATCGGTGGAAAGCAAAATGAGCGCACCCGCTGAGGTGGCTTGCGCGGTGCGCGGCTCAACATATCCCACCACCGGCAAAGGTGCATTGGCAAAGGCCCGAGTGATGACCTCCATGGATGATACGAGCCCTCCCGGCGTGTTCAGCGTCAAGAGCAGAAAGCCGGCATGTTCCGCCTCCGCCCGGCGAAGCGCACGCTCGACGTACCGCGCTTTCACCGGGTTGATCACACCTTCCACCTCGATGTGAACATACACGGCTGCCGCCGCAAAAGAGCTCGCCAGCGCGGTCGCCAGGGCCGCCATCAACGCGGCGCAATGACGGCGGAACGGGATCATCACCCGACCAGGGTGCTAGAAACACCGTGTCGCGTCCAGAGTGGTGCGGAGTGGGCGTAGCGGGCGGGGGTCTCACAACATCGCGGTCCGGGGGCTTTCACGATAAGATGCGCCCTGTGCAATCACCGGGTCCGCCGCCGACGGGCGGGGAACGTCCGATCGCGCCTCCTGAGCCTTCGGGTCGTTTCGTGCCGCCGCCGGTGGTTTACGCGCCGCCGTCCGCCGCCGGCCCGCCGGCTTCCTCCGAAGCAGTGGCCGCCCTGGTGTGCGGCATCGGTGCCTGGTGTTGTTTTCCTCCGGTTGGGTTCGTGGCGCTATGGCTCGGCACTCGCGCGCGGCGCGCCGTGCGAGAGAACCCGGGCGCGGTCGGCGGTGACCAGATGGCGCTGGCCGGCATGATTCTCGGTGGCGTTGCCGGCGGGCTCTTCGTGCTTTTAGGGCTGGTATACGCAGCCGTCGCAGTGGCTGCGGCCTGGTTTGCCTTACGCTAGGCGATCTTCTGGGATTCGAACACGAACTTTTCCTCCACCAGCCGAACCAGGATGGTGGTGCCGGTTGCATACTCGCCGGACAAGAGCGCTTCCGCCAGTGGATCCTGAATGTGCTTCAAGATGGCGCGCTGCAAAGGGCGAGCGCCGAGCGCGGGTTCGTAGCCCAACTGGGCCAGCCGTTCCCTGGCTGCATCCTCGAGCACTAGGCGCACCCGTCGATCCGCCAAAAGCTCGTCCAGGCGCTGGATCTGAATGTCTACGATGCTGCGCAGATGCTCGGGCGCGAGCGGCCGGAACACCACCACATCGTCGATGCGATTCAAAAATTCTGGTCGGAAGAACTGATGCAGACGGTCCAAAAGCACTTCCCGCAATGCCTCTCGGCCTTCCTCGGTTTCGAAGGCGCGGGCGTCGGTTTCCAGGATGCGTTCCGAGCCGGTATTGCTGGTCATGATGACCACGGTGTTCGAAAAGTCCGCCAGCCGTCCCCGCCCGTCGGTGAGCCGGCCGTCGTCCAGCACCTGCAACAGAAGATTGAACACGTCCTGGTGCGCCTTTTCGACTTCGTCGAAGAGCAGCACCGAGTACGGCCGGCGGCGCACTGCTTCGGTCAAAAATCCTCCCTGCTCGCTGTCCGCGTATCCGGGCGGCGCGCCGATTAGGCGCGCGGCCATGTGTCGCTCCATGAACTCGCTCATATCCAGTCGCGTGAGCGCTTGGGGGTCGTCGAACAAAAATTGCGCGAGCGCCTTGGCGAGCTCGGTCTTGCCCACTCCGCTCGGCCCCAAAAATAAGAAGGATCCGATGGGCTTTTTGGGATCGCGCAACCCCACCCGCCCGCGGCGCACGGCGCGGGCGATGGCGCTCACGGCATCCGTCTGACCGATCACGCGTTCCCCCAATCGTTGCTCCATCTTGAGTAGCTTTTCGGCTTCGCCTTCCAGCATCTTCGCTACCGGAATACCGGTCCACCCGGCGAGGGTTTGGGCGACCTCCGCTTCGCCGAGCGGCCGGGTGCCATCTGGGCGGCCGCCCGCTTTCAATTGTTGGATACGCGGCTCAAGAGCGCGGATTTCAGTATCGAGCTTTCTCCGCATCTCGATGCTCGGCTCGTCTTGG
>DASXTY010000957.1:0-2162 GCA_036505155.1 Polyangiaceae bacterium
GAGCTCCTACCCGAAAGGAGACGAGCTTCGAAAAGAACCCCGGACGCTTGGGAAGAGCGCTGGCGAGCGGCGCTCGAAGGCCCGGACAACGCTTTCGATGCAGCGGGATTTGCCGAACGAACCGTGGTGGAAGACCTCGAACGCTGGAGCGATCCCGCAGTAGGCATGCGCGATCGCCTGAGGGCGTGCTTTCGTCTGGAATTGCCGGAAACCGATGGAGAGTTTTTCACACTGCGCTTTCTGCTTCAGTCGCCCGATGATCCGAGCTTGCTGGTTTCTGCTTCCGATGTGTGGAAAACCAAGGGACGGAGTCTTGAGGCGCTGGGTCGCGCATTTCGAGACCCTCAGGAATCGCTGCTCGAGGCGCTGGGTCGTGCAGCGCGGCTGTTCACGCCCATTGGACAAGCGCTGGAGGACGCGAAGCCGGAGCGCATCCGTCTCGATCCGGCCTCGGCATGGACCTTTCTCAGCCAGGGAGTCGCGGCGCTTGCCGGTGCGGGCTTCGGAGTCATGGTGCCAGGCGAGCTCACCCCAACCGGGCAACGCCGACTACGGCTGCGGATGCGGGTGGGCTCGCAATCGAAGACAGCGGGGATGGTTGCCGGTGCTGTCGGACTCGGGCTCGACGCATTGGTTTCGGTGGATTGGGAGGCCATCATCGGCGACCGGGGCCTCTCCGCTCGTGAGCTTCAAGCGCTGGCCAAACAAAAGGCGCCGCTGGTTCGCTATCGAGGCGCGTGGGTGGTGATCGACCCGCGCGAGCTGGGCGAGATCCAAATACGCATTGCGAGCGGCCCCCGCCAAGTAACCATGCGGGAAGCGGTGCAAGCGGCGCTCGCTGGCGAGACGCGAGACAGTTTGCTGACCGCGGCGGTGACGACAACCGGGTCCTTTGCGCAGATGCTCGACCGCATGCGCGCCGGCGCGTCGAGCAAAGTGACGTCGCCTGCGTTGCTGTGTACCACTTTGAGACGGTACCAAGAACGCGGGCTCGCGTGGCTCTCGACCATGGGCTCACTCGGGCTGGGGGCTTGCCTGGCGGACGACATGGGTCTCGGTAAGACCGTCCAGCTGCTCGCGTTTCTCCTCAAATACCGAGAGACGGCGAGAGACGACCGCCCTGCATTGCTGGTTGCACCCACATCGGTAGTCGGCAACTGGGAGCGCGAAGTGGCGCGCTTTTCCCCGAGTCTTTCCATCCGCCGTCATTATGGTTCAGAGCGCTCCCGCGCCGAGCGGGATTTCACGGAAGAGCCGGGCTTGCTGGTGATCACGACCTATGGGCTTCTTCGCCGAGACGCGGAGCTGCTCGGACGAGTGCAATGGTCCACCGTCGTGCTGGACGAAGCGCAGAATATCAAAAATGCGGCATCGGCGACGGCGAAGGCCACGCGGAGGCTCCGTGCAAGCCATCGCTTTGCGCTCACCGGCACACCGGTCGAAAATCGCCTCGCCGAGCTCTGGTCGATCCTCGAGTTTGCAAATCCCGGGCTGCTGGGTCCCCTGTCGGATTTCCGGCGTGAGTTTGCCGTCCCCATCGAGCGCTATGGGAATAGCGAAGTAGCGGAAAGGCTCAGACGGATGGTCAGCCCGTTCTTATTGCGTCGCTTGAAGAGCGATCCGGCCGTGATCCGAGATTTACCGGCGAAGAACGAAATGAAAATGGTCTGTACGCTGACGCGGGAGCAGGCGACGTTGTACAAGGCGGCGGTCGACGAGGAGATGCGCCGCATCGAGCGCGCTGACGGCATGGAGCGGCGAGGCCGTGTGCTCGCGCTGCTCCTGTTCTTGAAGCAGATTTGCAATCATCCCGCGCAGTACCTGTCGGAGAGCGGTCCGCTGGCGAAGCGGTCGGGCAAGCTCGCGCGCATCACCGAGATGTTGGAAGAAGCGTTGGCCGAGGGGGATAAAGCCCTGGTCTTTACGCAATTTCGTGAGATGGGGGAGCGGCTGGTTCGACACTTCGAGCCGAACTTGGGCTGCGAAGTCGCATTTCTTCACGGCGGGACGTCGCGAAAGGCACGCGACCAGATGGTGTTCCGCTTCCAAGAAGAGCCACACGGGCCTCGGGTGTTCGTGCTATCGGTCAAGGCCGGAGGTACGGGCCTGAACCTGACGGCGGCGAACCATGTGTTCCATTACGACCGGTGGTGGAATCCCGC
>DASXTY010000958.1:0-2830 GCA_036505155.1 Polyangiaceae bacterium
GCCGATCCCCTGCTGACCAGCTTGTTTGCACTGATTGAGCCCATCATCATCCAGAAGCGCGGCTCCACACTGGATGACCTGGGCTACGACTCGAGCCACGTCATCGACTGCGCGAACCACGCCTCGATACTGTGTCAAAGCCTCGCTTACTCGGCGAGCGTGTTCGGCATGACCATGCCGCCGGCTTATGAGAACACCAACGACCCCGGTGGCCTCTTGTTTTTGCATGCACACGAGCCGTCCGTGGTGCTCGGCGTTGCCGCTCTCGGCGCGCAGCTCGGCTCCCAACCGGCCACGTTCATTGCAGCCCGTCACCTCGCCTACCTGCGCCCGTCCCTCTACACACGCCAGCTCATCCCCACCATCGCAGGTCTCAAGGCCTGGCTGTTCGCCTCGGTTAAGCTCATCGCGCCGCAATTCCCGATTGCCGCCGAGCTCGAAGGGCCGGTGCGCGAAGCGCTGGAAGCGCTCGACCGAGGCCTGGCCGGCCATTCTCGTGACCATCTGGCGCGCGTGGTGGCCAAGCTCGTGCAATCGGGCGCCTCGCTAGACTTGAAAAAATGGATCGCCGGAGTCGATTTTACCGCCGATCGAGCCGGGTTCGTGTTGTGCCACGACCTGGAAATCTCGCTCGAGCTCATCAAAGCCAGCGAAGAAGGCTCCACCGCCGCCTCCAACCAAGAGCGGAACAAGGAGCTCGTCCTGTTTTCCGTGAGCGAGCCGTATTTTGCGTTGCGGAAAAAGCTCGGTGTCGCGATTGATTAGGTCTGGTCCACCGGGGAGACACTGGGATTATGGAATTCGACGCTTTTCTGAACCAGGCTTGGTCGGACCACGGTGAGCATCCGAGGGAAGTCGCTGACCGGCTTTTGGCATCGCTCGAGCTGGTGGTCCAATCGGACGAAATCCCGCGCTTTGCACAGCTTGCGGCACATGTCTTCGGCGAGCACCTAGGCGATTGGCAAGGTGGCATCGCTCTGGTCGAAAAGCTGCGTGAGCGACCCTGTTTTCTAGCAGGAACGGAGGCCGAGCCAGCAATCGTCCGCGCGGTCGTGACACTGAATCTCGCAGCTTCCGGAGATCGCTCACAGGTTGAAGCGTTTGGGCGTTCCGATCAGGCGCGCGTGCTTGCGATGGCCGCCTCTGCGCTCGCGGGACAGCGAGAGCTCGAGCGGGCAACCGAATACTTCACCATGGCCCTGAACCTGCTCTCAGGAGTGGCCGACGACGACCCGGCACATCGCGCTCTCGCCGTTACGGGTAACAATTTGGCCGCAGAGCTCGAGGGAAAGCTCGAGCGGGCTCCAGCAGAAACCGAGCTGATGTTACTCGCGGCGCATACCGCGCGGAAGGAGTGGCAAATTGCGGGCACTTGGTTGAACGTGGAACGCGCCGAATATCGACTGGTGAGAAGCTGCCTTGAAGCAAACCTGGCTGAAGAAGCGGTGGAACACGCACGGCGTTGCATTGAGATCTGCCGCGCCAATTCCGCTGAAGCCGTCGAGCTTTTTTGGGGTCATCAAGCCCTGGCTTTGGCCGAGCACCGCCGAAAGAATGGGGCGGCATTCAAGGCCGCGCTGGACATGGCGAGGCAGCATTTCGAAAAGATTCTGGGCGCGGACCGCGACTGGTGCCGCCCGGGGCTCGAGAAAATCGAAGCCCTCTCCGGCGCAAATTCCAGCAGTTGTTTATGAAGTGAGCAACATCACAGTGTTGCGAAGGTCCGTCCTGGGTACGGACGTTACTGCAAGTGCGACGCTAACCTCGTGCCGATCGCCTGGTACAGCTTCAACTTGGCTGACAGCGCCGCATCCACGTTTGGCCAGCAATACCTCCAACGTCGAACGGCCGGGGCTATTTGCGATCTGGGCCGTAGACCTGCAATCAGCCGCTGCAACGCGGCATGGGTTATTGAAACTGCAGGTACTCGACGCGCGGCTTGCGCGTCATCTCAACCTTTCGAACGACGATTTGCCCGGACCCAAAACGCCAAATCGTGATGCAGACGTGGCGTTGGGCAACATACTGGCGGCGGAACTGCATGTCTCGGTTCACGATCGAGTCACCATACACGTCCAGCGCGGAGCTGGCACCACCGGCGATGCCAAGGTGCGTTGCCGAGTCGCGGCAGTAGCCGACTGGGGTTACGACTATCACAATCGCCAACTCGCCTACGGAGACCTCACGCACTTGGAGGACTTCGCCCTCAGGCTGACTGGCATTGAACTTTTCGTGTCGCCGCCAGCCGCACGCAGGCGGGTTGCCGACGACTTGCAGGCCAAACTTGGGCACAATTTCAAGGTCTTCGCGCTGGAGGAGCTCATGGAGGCTGCTGCACGCTAGTGCTGCGCGCCTCAAAGGCAGGCGATGAAGAGGCTTGCCCGCGTTGGCGTAGCTCGTGGTGGCGACCAACAGCGTGTCGGCGCGGTACACTAGTTCGGTGCGGCCAGCAAAGCTTCGACGCTACTGGGTCCCGATGGCCTTCGGGTTTGCTTGCGTTCCGAGCTGCGGCGGCAAGGCAACGGTTGATGAACCGCGCGGCGCTGCGGGCTCCGGCGCGTCGCCCAGTGGCGGTGGGTCGGGTGGCGTGTGGGTGGGTGGTTTGGTGGGACCACGGGAGTCGGCGGAGCAACGATCGGCGGTGGCGGTGGAGCGGCCGGCGCGTGTGTTCAGGCCGGCAGGGACTGCACATCCGACTCAGAGTGTTGCGCGTCGCTGCTATGCACATACGTGTGGGATTCAGACCGCCTGGTCGGGCGTCAATGTGCCACGTGCGTGCCCTACGGGCAGGGCTGCCCGCAATGCGCGGACTGCTGCTGCAACTACGACC
>DASXTY010000959.1:0-5763 GCA_036505155.1 Polyangiaceae bacterium
CCTATGGATTCCGCGTATTCGCGAAACTCGCTCTTCTGCCAGTGGCGCAAATGCCGATTGGTCAGGCGCGCAGCCAGCTCATGGGCGCCGGTGAAAGCCTCCGCATCGAACGGCTCTTGTTCGATGCGTTCGCGCAGCTCATCCAGCGCGTCGCGTAACTCTTCGCGGGCGCTGGATGGCACGCGCCGTTCGATCTTTCGGTTGTATTTCTTGAGTATCGACTCGGCTTCCTCCAGCAGCGCAATGCTTTGCTCATAGTCTCGCCGCAGATCTTGGGGAACGTCGCTTCGGCCGGCGACCCCGGCAGTGCCAGCCAGCGGCAACGAGTGACGGTAATGATAGAGCACCATCTCAAATAGCGTGAAAAGGACGATCAGGGCCGGCACCGGTTGGTCCTGTACAAACGCGCGGACCTTACCCAGCAGACTCGTCGCATGTTCGTCCGCCGGTAGCATGAGCTGCATGGTCAGCCAGGCTAAAAGCAGCGGGACCAGCACGAACCACAGCGGCCAAAAAACGAAGCGAAGGTACTTGACGTTCACAGGGACGGAGTCCGGGGCCACTCTTACTAGGCAGTGCTGCGCTAAGCAACACGGGGCTGTACCTAATTCATTCCCGTGCCTGCCGTTCCCGCTCCCGCGCCCGTGCCCACGCCGGATTTGTGATGCAGTGGCTCAGGGCGCTTCGCCGAGTTGCACCAGGTAGTCCAGCTTGGCAGCCCCTGCCTGCGCGGAAGGCATGCTCCGGCCAATGCCCGCACTGTGGTCGATGACCAAATAATACAGCCCCTTTGGCACCTGCAGGTACCGCCTCCAGAGATTGCCGGCAGTCAGCTGTTCGTCGAGCAGCGGCGGCGCGAAAATGGGAGCTGGTCCCTGTGCGCGCACGTACTGTTCGATCATCTGCTGTGCCACCGGTCTCGGGACCGCAAATACGTCGGCCGCCGGTGCTCCGTCCAGCGACATGGTAAAGTACAGCGCTTGATCGCTATCCGGAACTTCGAAGCCGCCGATGAAGTCCTGCTGACCCAAATGAACCTCGGTCCGATCATTCGCCAGGGTCACTTTGTCCGATCCCGTCACCGTGAAGGGTCGAAATGGGCGCTCGCCCTTGGGAATAATCCCCAGCCCGAAATCCATCTCGCCTCGAGAGCTGTACCGGATCACGGTAAAGCCCCGCTCTAGTTGCCCCTGTACGATCCGGCGCCCGAGCTCATCCGGGTTCACGCGAGCCAGCGCCATCCCCGCGCTGGCCATACCGCTCTCCACCATCAAGGTTTGAAACGAAGTTGCATCCACTTTCCGAGGCCGGAAATAAATGTACATTGCGCCGCCGTGCAGCTGAAAGTCGGGCGCGTATTCCACCAGCCCGGCCGCCGAAAAACCGATGCGCCCGCTCAGATTGGTCCAGCCATAGCCCTTTCCCGAATATTGAACCACCAAAGATTGCCGTTCCTCCGACGGCAGCACCTGCATTTGACAACCATCGGCAAAAAAACGGCCTAGCACCGGCTCGGTGTCCGACATTCTAAGCGGCGCTCCCCTGCGCAACATCTCGAAACAGAATCGGTCCAGCCCGAACTTCAAAATATCGAATCGAAGCGATTTGTTGTGCGGATTATTCACCACACCGGGTCCCAGCACCGCCAACGCACTAGTGCCGACCGATTCGCTTGCGCATGAAAGGGCTATGCAAATGCAGAACAGAACGAAGACGCGGCGCACGGCAGGGCAGCATAGCCGTCTCGTCAGTTGTCGGCTATCAGTTTCCGGTGTCACGTGTCAGGTTTTAGCTGTCGGTGGGTGGGCATCCAAGGAACAATCTGTTAGACGCAAGAACCGTGGTTCAGGGTCATATAGCGGTCCTCGGCGCCGGAGCATGGGGAACGGCGTTGTCCCTCGTGTTCGCGAACAAGGGCGAACGGGTCGTGCTCTGGACACGGCAGTCCGAGCACGCCCGAGATATTCAAGAGACGCGGGAAAATCGCAGATTATTTCCCGGTTTTGCTTTGCCCGAAACGGTGGACATAACCAGCTCGGTGGAACAGGCGTTACCCGGAGCTGACGCGGTGGTGTTGGCCCTGCCGACGACGGCGGTCCGGCAAATCGTCGAGCAGGCGGCGCCGCACCTTCCAGAAGGCGTGCCGGTGGTGACCGCCAGCAAAGGAATCGAGTCATCCAGCTTGATGTTGATGAGCGAGGTTATCGAGGACGTGCTGGGGCCCACCATTCGCGATCGTTGCGCATTTCTGTCCGGACCGAGCTTCGCAAAAGAGGTGGCCGAGCAGATGCCGACCACCGTGGTGATGGCAGCGACGAATTACCAGCTGAGCGAAGCGCTTCAGCAACGCTTTGCCACCGAGCGGCTCAGGATTTACGCGAGCGACGACCCGATTGGTGTCCAGGTCGGCGGCGCGCTCAAAAACGTCATTGCCATCGCGGCGGGCGCCTGTGACGGGCTCGGATTCGGTCACAACACCCGGGCAGCGCTGATCACGCGCGGCTTGGCGGAAATCGCGAGGCTGGCCATTGCCAAGGGAGGCAACGTATTGTCGCTGGCGGGACTAGCGGGCCTCGGCGACCTGGTTCTCACCTGCAACAGCGACCTGTCACGCAACCGCACCTTGGGCTTCGAGATGGCTCGAGGCAGAAAGCCACAAGAGGCGCTGGCCTGGCTCGGTCACGTGGCCGAGGGCGCGGAAACCGCAAAGAGCGCTTATCGGTTGGCAGAGACTCTCGGGGTGGAGCTTCCCATCTGCGCCGAGGTGTACCAGGTGCTTTACGAAGGAAAACCACCCGCGCGCGCGGTGCAGGAAGTGCTGAGTCGCCCGCTAAAACGCGAGTGGGGCTAGGTGCTGAGTCCGTAGATCGCATCAAAATGGTCAGCACACTAGCAAAATTCGCGGGCGAATTTTCTCTGGGGGGTGACTCGGCCGAAGGCCGAGCGAGGCGCAAGATCTGGTGCGAGACTGGCCCCGGTTGTGCTTTCTACCTTGCGCCGCGACCTTGCGTAAGAAATGCTCTGTTTCATGTTCGCACCAAGTAAAATGAGGTGTCGGCCTCCGATATTTTTCTTGTGCGCTTCGCTGCTGCTGACCGAGCTCGCCGGCGCGCAGTCACCCCCGCCCTACTCGGGTCCGGCGCCGCAACCACAGCCGTACGGG
Source organism: Polyangiaceae bacterium (assembly GCA_036505155.1). Lineage (GTDB taxonomy): Bacteria > Myxococcota_A > Polyangia > Polyangiales > Polyangiaceae > DASXTY01. The sequence goes on from DASXTY010000959.1 coordinate 3,164, forward strand.
CAACCGCAACCGCAGCCATACGGGCAACCACAACCGTACGGACAGCCCCAGCCATACGGGCAACCGCAACCACAGCCGCCACCGTATGGGGCTCCGGGTGCACAGCCGCCATATGCCGCAGCGCGCTCCAACAAGCGCAGCTACCCCGAAATCGGCGCCTTGTATTTCGTGTCGGTAGCGTATGGCGTCGGCATTGGGGTTTGGTTTTCGAGCGAGCTTCGCATCAAGGATCCGGCCACGTTTTTGATCCCGCCGATTATCTTGGGGTTGGCGGCACCGGTGGGCGTCTATGCGTTGGATCATCCCGCCATGCCCAAAGGCTTGCCGGCCGCGACAGCCGCGGGGATGTTTTTGGGCGCGGCCGAAGGGACTGGGATTGTCGCCTACCAGTTTGTGACCTCGACCAAGCAGAACGAATGGGGGTTTCGCGGGCTGTCGCGCGCCACTGCACTCGGAGCCACGCTGGGGGGCGTCGCCGGCTACACGCTTGGCTATTTCCAGGAGCCGGCTCCTGAAAGCAGCGTCCTTCTTACCAGCACCGCCCTTTGGGGCACGGCCATCGGAGCGATGTACGGATTCGGGGTCTCGCCCGCAAGCCAAAGTTGGAATCGGGCCAACGATGCGGCCGGGCTTGGCGGGCTCATCGGTTTCAACGCGGGAGCGGCTGCTGGAGCCGTGCTTTCCCTGGTGATGGTGCCGAGCGGCGAACAGCTCGGCTGGATGTGGGCCGGCGGTGGGATCGGCGCGGCCGCTTCCCTGCCGATATTTCTCTTCTATGCGGGGAAGGACACTCCCCCAGCCAAACGCGGGTTCATCTTCATGGCAACCGCAACTACGGTGGGGATCTTGGCGGGAGGCATATTTGGTTCGGGTAGCGCCGACTACTCGATATCCGCAACCGACCGAGGACCCGGGAGGTTCAAGCTGAGCTACGTAGTGCCCAAGCTCGACAGCCGGACGTTTGGTGTTGAGCTCGGCGGCGAGCTTTTTTGAAGCGCCGGATCTAATCAGGGAAGTCTCGCTGAGCTTCTGCTACGCTTGCGGTAGTCGCATGGCCACGATCCGTCATTATCCCGCTGATTCTGAGCCGGTATTCGTTCCACTGGTCAAGCCGGTTTCCACCATTGGCCGCTCGCTGGGCAATGACATTCACCTTCCGGACCCCAGCGTGAGCGAACACCATGCACAGATCGTGTTCAACGGTCGCGACTTCCAGCTGGAAGAGGTGGATCGGACGGCGGAGATTCTCATCAACGGCAAGCGCAAACGGCGCGCACGTCTGGTCCATGGAGACCGAATCACACTGGGTAAGGCGTTGATTGGGTTCAGCATGTTTAATGAAGCAGGTCCCGCCGACGACCCAGAGCGATCGGCCGGAGCCCACAATGAGCTCGCCAGCCTACAGCGCCTCCACAGCTTCAGCGAGCGCCTGATGACCAGCCGCTCGGTGGACGAGCTACTGGAAACGTTGCTGGACGCTATCATTGAACTCACCGGCGCTTCCCGCGGGGTGGTGCTGCTGCTCGACCCGAGCCAGCGCGATCAAAGCCCGCCTCGGGTCCGGGTGTCCCGAAATGTTCAGCGGGAAGCAATAGAAGACGCTTCCGGCGCGATCAGCGACAGCATCGTGCGCCAAGTGCTGGAGACCAAGCGACCGCTCATCGTGAGCGATGCGCTCACCGACACCCGATTTGGCAGCAGCGAGAGCGTGATGGCGCTGAAGCTCTCCAGTGTCATGTGCGCGCCGCTGCTCAATCAAGGTGAGGTCATCGGGGCGTTGTACCTCGGCAACGATGAGGTGAAACACCTGTTCGACCGAAAGCAGCTCGACCTGCTGGTGATCTTCGCCGGCCAGGCGTCGCTCATCTTGCAAAACGCCATGTTGCTGACAGCCCTCAGAGCCGATCGAGAAAAGCTCACCGCCGAGCTCAGGGACAAGCGCTTCGGCGAGCTCATCGGGGCCTGCCCCTCGATGATGGAGGTGTTCAGAAAGCTGCAAAAAGTCGCGACCACCGACATCAGCGTGCTCATCACCGGGGAAACCGGCACCGGTAAGGAGCTCATCGCCCGGGAGCTGCACCGGCGTAGCAATCGAGAAAAGGGGCCGTTTATAACGGTCAACTGCGGCGCCATCCCGGAAAATCTCATCGAAAGCGAAATGTTCGGACACGTCCGGGGCGCTTTCACCGGCGCCGTGGCCAGCCGCCCCGGCAAGTTCCAGCAAGCGGACGGCGGCACCCTGTTTTTGGACGAAGTGGGCGAGCTGACTCCGCCCTTGCAAGTCAAGCTGCTCCGCGCCCTCGAACAGCGCATCGTTTACCGAGTTGGCGACAGCCATCCGGAAAAGTGCGATATCCGCATCATCGCCGCGACCAATCGCAATCTAGATGAGCGGATCAAGACTGGCGATTTCAGGGAAGATCTCTATTACCGCCTCAACGTCGTGATCCTCTGGTTGCCGCCCCTGCGAGAACGCGGCGACGACGTCTTCATCATTGCCAAAGCGCTACTCAGCAAATACGCCGACGAGCTCGGGAAATCGGTGCGCGGTTTTTCACCCCAGGCGCTGGCTGCTATTCGAAAGTTTTCCTGGCCCGGTA
>DASXTY010000960.1:0-2965 GCA_036505155.1 Polyangiaceae bacterium
ACCCGCGGCCTGATGGAGCTCATCGTCCTGAACATCGGGCTGGATCTAGGAGTCATTTCCCCGGCGCTCTTCGCCATCATGGTGATAATGGCGCTGGTCACCACCTTCATGACCACTCCGCTCCTGCAAGTCGTTTACCCAATCGAGGAAATTGCCACCCAGCTGGCGGGGGCAGACGAACGGTCTGGTCCCCAGTCGGTCCCCGGCTATACGGCGCTGTTGTGCGTTGCTTACGAACAATCCGGCCCCCCCCTCTTGACCATCGGGGCGGCCATCGCCGGGAAACGCGTCGACGGTAAGAGCCACTCGAAGCTCTATGCGTTGCGACTGGTGCGACCGGCGGATCGTCCTTCTTTTCTGCTCGATCAACGCGAATCCGGCGGCGAGGTGGTCGAAAACGACAGCGCTTTTGCACCGCTCATGCAGCGAGCGGAGGAGCTGGAGGTCGATGTGCACCCGCTTTCGTTCGTCTCCACCGAGCCGGGCAAAGACATTCGCGACGTTGCGAATGTCAAAAAGGCGGACATCATCTTGCTCGGGTGGCACAAGCCGATGGTCGGCGCCACCATGCTGAGCGGGACGGTGCATGAAGTGATGACGGGCGCCACCGCCGACGTTGGCGTGCTGGTGGACCGCGGGTTATTGCAAGTCGGCAATCTGCTCGTGCCGTATCTGGGTTTGGAGCACGATCGGGCTGCGCTCCGGATTGCCCGCCGAATCGCAGAAAACACCGGCGCGACAGCCACCATCTTGCACGTGGTCAGCCCTTCCGGAACGGCAGAAAAAAAGGGGGTGGAAGCACGCGTGCGCGAAGAATTCGTACAGGGTGAAGGCGCTTCACGCTACAAGGTAATTTTCAAGGTGGTCCCGCACGAGGTCCCCGCCGAAGCGGTAGTGGAGGAAAGCAACCAGGGCCACGACCTGATGATCATCGGGCTGGGTAAACAGTGGGGACTCGAGCACCGCTCGTTCGGACTGCTTCCGGAAACCATTCTCAAGCGTTCACCCATCTCGGTTTTGGTGCTTCGCGGGCCCAGCGCTCCCGAACCGGTGCCTGCCGCCTCGTCGAAAACTCGCCCCCGACTCGCGTCCGTGCCTCCCACCGCGCATGCCTCCGAGAGCAAAGGCTAGCTCAGGCCAACTGTGTTTTCAAAAACGTCCCCCGCCGGTAATTCAGAATGTACACCACAGCAAAAGCGAAATAGGTGAGCGCAACGATCTGACACAGTCTTTCATAGCCCATGCCCAGCCCCATGACGGCGATCAAGCTCGTTGGTAGCTGGAACGCGAAAACCACCAGTGTGTCCAATCGCAAAGTCAGCTTGGTAGCTCCCGCGCCCTGAATAGCCGATCCCAGCACAATCCCGATACCCAGACAGACATAACTCCAGCCCACCAGTCGCACGTAACGCACGCCGACCTCCAACACTTCGGGTCGGTGGTCGAAGAATCCGATGACCCGTTCCGCGTACAGCCGATAGACCAAAGCCAGCGCGGCCATCATCACGCTATTGAACAGCGCCGCGTAATAGCCGCTAAGCTTAGCGCGCTGGGGGTTCGCCGCACCCAGATTCTGGCCCACGAAGGTTTGAGCGGCGCTCCCCCAACCCAGGCCAATAAAAAGGGCCATCGTCTCGAGCCGGAAGACGACGCCAAAAGCCGTGGATGCGCTCTGATCTTCGGCGGTGGTGTACGCGCGCGCCACCAGCGAATGGGTTACCAACATGGCAAGTATCCGAACCACGAGCTGCACGCTGGAGGGCCACCCAATTCCCCATATGGATCGAAAAATGCCGATATGGGGCAGGGTTATGGAAGGGGGCCGGAACAGCCCAAACCGGCGCACCATGATGATCACAATCGGCAGCAGAACCAGCGCGCGCGCTATCAGCGTGGCCCAGGCGGCACCCAAAAGTTCCAGCCTGGGGATGCCCAAGGCGCGGGCGATCGGCGGCGCCCAAGAAAATAACGGTGGCGCAGGCCCCGGGCCATACACCAACAGCGCAGCCAGAAGCAGATTGGCGCTGTTGGAGGTGATCAACATGCTCACCGGCGTTTTGCTGCTGCCGAGAGCCCGCTGAATGCTGGTGAGGTGGAGCAAGAAAAAAATGGTAAAGCCACCGCCCATCAGCACGCGCAAATAGCTGGTGCCGATTTCGGCGACTTTTCCTTTGGCGCCGACCACGTGGACCATCAGTTGTCGCGCTCCGAAAACCCCGACCAGCGCCGTGATGACGCTCAGGGCGCCCACCATCAGCACCGATTGCCACGCGATGCTGCGCACCCCTTGTTGATCGCCCTGACCCCGGCGCCGGCTCAGCAGAGCTGCAGTTGCCACGGTCAGCCCGTAGCTGATGATGGTGCCCACTGCGGCCAGCTGATCGCAGATGCCCAGTGCGCCCAGCGCGGGCCCCGCCACCTCCGGTTCGAGGCGCGCAATCAGATAGGCGTCAACCAGGTTGAAGGCTGTTTGCAGCCCCATTCCCAGGGCGAGCGGGGCGCCGAAACGCGCTACTTCCGCGGCCAGAGGTCCCGCCAGGATGCGCCCCGAAGCAGTGTCGATCGCGGACGGCACGGCCAAAATCTATCCCCTTGGCCGAAAAACTACGAAGTTTTGTAGCCGGGACCTAAGGCGGGAGGGTTTTTCGCCGGCAGCATCACCTGATCAGCGTCTCGTTCACGCTCGAAGCACTCCCCGGGAACCCGGCGACGTTTACGCAACACAGCGCTTGCCCGGACGAACCGCGCAGTCACCGGATCATGATAGCCGCTGGGTCGGGGCTGGTCGGAATCCGCACCAAGATAATAACGCGCCACCCGCGCCATCAATAGCTCGCGCAGGTACTTACCGGCCAGTGAAGCTAGCATCACCAGCGGGTCGCGCCCGTCGGCGTCTCGCACGAACTCGATGTCACCCAGCCCCGGGAAACGGTAAGCGCTGACTCTAGCGCTCTGCTGCACTACG
>DASXTY010000961.1:0-3407 GCA_036505155.1 Polyangiaceae bacterium
AGCTGGCGACGAGAGGAGCCGGGACCGTGTGGCCGACCGGTAGACGATCCGATCGCCTTTCCCGCAAACCGCTTTGCGCCGCCCCCTCCATAAACGCGGCCCTGGGGCGGCAAAATTTCCGCTCTCCGTGGAAATCCGCCAAAAAATCCGCCAAAAAAGAAGGCGGTTGCACCAGGCCTGAGCGAGACTACTTTAACTCAAGGCCATGGAATCTGACAGCACAACCACGCGCATCCTCGTCCTGGACGATGACGCGGAAATCTGTGAAGTGATCGGCGAAATTCTGGGCCAGTCGGGGTACGAGGTTACTTCGAGCACGCGCCCCGAGGAGGCGATCCAGCTGCTCGAAAACAAGCCCTTCGACATCTTCATCACCGATTACCGTATTGGCGAAACCAACGGCTTGGAGATGTGCCATCACGCGGTCCGGTCGAACCCAAACCTGCCGGTGATTCTGCTCACCGGTTACGGCACCATGGACACCGCGATAGAAGCGATTCGCGTGGGCGCGTTCGATTTCGTCGCCAAGCCCAGCGAGCTCGATGCTTTATCGGCGGCGCTTCGCCAGTCGGTGCAGCGCGCTCTCGACAGCAAGAAGCAAAAGGAGGGAGCCCTGACGGTGGGGGCTCGCGACGGGGAAAGCCTGATGAGCCTGGACGAGCTGGAGCGACAATACATCGAGAAGGTATTGACGGCGGTCGGCGGCAACAAGGCCTCGGCGGCGCGCGTGCTGGGAGTGGATCGCACCACGCTCTATCGAAAGCTCCAACGGTACGGGCCGAAGAGCTAAGGCCGTCCGCAATAAGCCGACGGCGCGAATTACTTCATCAGGTAGATGTCGTCGACGATGATCTCGAAATTCCTGTCATTCAAGGCGGGAGTACCGGCGGTGACTCGATCCATCCACCAATCGATCATCTCAACGTCGCTGGGATAAAACGCAGCGCCCCGATCGGTCTTCAGGTTGCTCCAGGCGATGTCGAAGCGCGTCCACTCCGCGGGAATATCGATTTCGCACGATCCGCCGTCCGCCCCCGACATGCCTTGGCCGAAGCCGTTGACGCGAAAAATCCCCCAACCATGTCCTTTGAGCCAAAGCGAGATACCGGTGTAACCAGTGGCCGTGGCGCTGAGGCCGAAAAACAGTCCGCCGCCCCACCCACCCGCAGTGAGGCGCACGGAATCATGTTGCATTTGAAACGCGTACACGCTGTTGTGGCCGGTAGTGAGCCCAAAAGTGGAGATTCGCAAATCGGCATAGGCACCGGCGTACGTGAAGGTCGGATCCGTAGTATCGATGAAGATGCTGCCGTAACCACCTTGCTCCGCGCGGACGGAATCCAGCGCCGCCGCACCGGTCAGCAGGTTTCCGCTCAGGTCGAGGTACTCGAAAATATTCGGGTTTTCGAAGTCCGCAACTTTGTCTCCGCTCACGGTTCCCGTGCTACGGGCCTTCGGGCACCCGGTTTCGGCGTTAGTCTGAGTACCCGGAGGCTCAGTAGCCGGGGCTCCTCCTTCAACCCGCCCTCCGCACGCACACGCGACCCCTGAAATCAAGACCCACGAGAAGGCGGTGCTGTTGGCGACTTTCATTCGCGAGCGGGAGCCTCATCAGCAATGATTCGGCGCAGTCCGGGCTGCGCGCGGGTGCGGCTATTTCATCAAGTAAATATCGTCGACGATGATTTCGAAATTCCTGTCATTCAAGGCGGGAGTACCGGCGGTGATTCGATCCATGTAAATGTCGATCTGACCGACCGTTGCCGGCGTCGAAGAAACGCCCTTGTCGTTCTTCAGACTGCTCCAGGGGATATCGAAACGCGTCCATTCCGCTGGAATGTCGATTTCGCACGTTCCGCCGCCCGTGCCACTCATGCCTGTGGCCATGCCGCCGAAACGAAAATAGCCCCAACCATGACCCTTGAACCAAAGCGAAATGCCGGTATGCCCCGTGGCTGGTCCACTCAGACCCAGATAGAGCCCGCCGCCCCACCCGCCTGCGGTGAGGCGAAGGGAATTGTGTTGCAGGCGAAACGCGTTCGCGCTGTTGTGGCCTGCCGTCAGCCCAAAATTTTGGATAATCGTGTCGGCATACGCGCCGACATCGGTAAAAGTCGCATCCAGCGTGCCCACGTAGACGTTATTGTATTTGCATTGGTCGGCGCATGCCGTGGTAATGGCATCGGGACCGGTGTGCTCCGCTCCCGTCGTCTGGTCGAAGTAGTCGTAGATAGTTGTGTCTTCGAAATCGGTGAGCTTGTCTCCGTTCACCGCCCCCTGGCTCCCCGCCTGTGGGCAGGCGTTGGCACTACCGCCCCCCGAGTCCCCACCGCCCCCGCAGGCACACAAGGCGAGGGCGACAGCGCCCGACGCAAAAATGGATAAAAAAGCAGTCCGGGATTCGAGTTTCATGATGCGTGAATAGTCGGTTTTTGTCGGCTTGTCTAGCGCTGACGAGGCGACGGCATTTTTCTGGGGCAAGCTGAAAATCACCGGATTTTCGCCCGATTTGCCCCATCCGAATTAAGTCACGCCGGCTCCGGTGGCGGGTTGGAGAAACACCGACGCATCGGGTTCTTTAGCGCGAGCGCCGGATGGCACAAGGCTCGAATCGCTAGCACACTCTTTTGCCGTGTCCGAAGACTTGCGAGTCACCGATCGCGTGACACTCCCAGCCTCCGAGCTATCGTGGACCGCAGTGCGCGCCCGCGGGCCAGGCGGGCAAAACGTGAACAAGGTGAGCACGAAAGTCGCGCTGCGATTCGACCTCCCGGTGAGCCGCGCTCTAAGTGACGGGACTCGTTCACGGCTTGGCAAGCTGGCAAGAGCACGCATCCGTTCCGATGGCAGCCTGGTCGTGGTGTGTCAGCAAACCCGCAATCAGGCGCGCAACTTGGAGCTCGCGCGCGAAAAGCTTGCCGAGCTCGTGCGCGCGGCTCTTATCGCCCCGCGGCCGCGCCGGGCGACCCGCCGCTCCGCAGGCTCTGAACGTGCTCGTCTAGAAAGTAAGCGCAAACAATCCGAACGAAAACGCTCCCGGCGCAACGCGCAGTTCGACGGATGAACGGCAGTGAGCATGTCCAAGAATCCTATGCGACGCCCGGAACGCTCTCCCAGGGGGGGGCCGCTCCGGACGCAGGGTCTGTGTGCTTGGTCACCGATCTAGGATGCCTCCCTCAGTGCACTTACGTGGTCTCTGGCTCCGCTGCCCAGTTCAAAGCTCAAGCAGGAAAAATCTGAGATCCGATGATTGGGACGGTGAGTAACGCCCCTCAGAGTTTCGTGTCATGATACACAGGTCAATGCCGGACGGTTGGGGTCGCCGAGAGTGGCTGGTCGCTACCAGCGCCCTCGTGGCTTCGTTTGCCGCGCCACTCGAGGTTGGTGCGGCTCCAGCGGGCGAGGCG
>DASXTY010000962.1:0-11631 GCA_036505155.1 Polyangiaceae bacterium
TCCGTCCATTGACCCACTGGATTCGCATCCTTGCTCACGGGCCAGACCGCGAGCACCGCTCCCGCAGCCGGCCGGTCTTCCTTCAAGCTGCCGCTAACCTGGATTCCGACGTAGTTGCCGGCGGCTTTGCCGGCTTCCCAGGTTGGATAGTGACTTCCGACTACCGCTTTGAAGACTCGTGGAAGCGAGATGCTCTGACTGTCCGCCAGCCCCTCAATCAGAGCGGTAGCTTCAATCCCCTGTTCACGAAGCGAGCGCCAATCAAGACTTTCCAACCGATCGGCCGGGTGCCCGTCGCGCAGTCGACGGTCGTAACCGGTCATAATCGAGACGTTGTAAAGGCCATATTCCCCCGCCACGTTCCCCGCGGAAATGAAGGGGCCCGGGGCAAAGCTCAGCCCAAGGTCCGGGTCGGTGAACGTCTTGACGTCGAGTCTTTTCAGGTTCAGCTGCTTGGCGGAGTCGTTGAACGCGTTGAGTACCGGGCCGTAATAGCCGGGCGCATCGCCGTCGGTTCGCGCGGGGCGAAACGGAAACAATAACCGGTTCCAGTCGCTGACTACGACCCCCCAGGTCGGGCCTCCATCCGAAAGGTTATATTCGACGTGAAGGACCACCCACTCCTTTTTTCCTGAGCTGGCCATCGCTTCGCGCAGCAGATTGCGCTGTCGATCGATAGCGATGCTGTCTCGAAGCTCGGCCATTCGGCGATCAAAAATCCCCAAGGCGTCATGGCGCAAGCGCACGAAGATCTTCTGGTATTGCTTGGCCTCCTGTGCGTCCGCGCCTTTTCCCCGGGCCGCCGCGAGCTTGAAAACCACGAATTTCCCGAACTTGTCTTCATGCAGGGCCCGGCGAACCTCATCCCAGCGCAGACCCGTGGTCTCGAGAAACTCTCTTCGCTTGCGGGTGACGCCGGACTCCTTCTCTTGCCTCGCAGTCACGAACCGTAAAAGCTCGAGCTCCTTTTTGATGTCGTCGCTGACTTGTCCTGCGAGGTCCTGGAGCTTCCGCTTTAGCCAAAGCGCCGCCGGCGCCTGGAAAAGCCCCCCCGGCGCGAAGCCCAGCCCTTGCTTGAGCAGAAGGTCGCGCATGGCGGAAACGTGGGAGAGCTCTTGTTGATGCTCGCTGGTAAGGCTGGCGGCCTTCTCCTCAGGCATCTCCAGAGCTTCGTAGACTTCGCGAGCGCCCTGGTTACCCCTGGCGTCATTATCCAAAAAAAGCAGTATGACGTCGCGCTTCGGAGGCTTGCTCTTGAGCTTTTGCGCTGTTTCCAGCAGGGCCGCGACATTGGCCGCTCCACGTGCTCCCGGGGCAAGCTCCGGGATCACACCAAAACTGTCGTAATGCGTAGAGAGGACTACTGCTTCGGGCTCGATGCGCTCGGGAGAAAAGTCGGGAGCTGTTCCACGAATTCTCGCAATGATGTTCCGGCCCTGTGACTCACGCCAAACTACCTTACTTTTCAGGATAGCTTCATCGTGATCGACTCGAAGGTCGACCCCGTGCAGCTCCGCGGTAGAAGCGTAAAGTCGGATTTGGTTCTTGGGCACTCCAGAATATTTGGAGCTCGGAGGCGTCTCGCTTCCGTTGCCCAGGAAGATGACCGCCTTTGCCCCAAGCACGAAAGCGCGATGCCAGTTGTCGAAGCTGTCGTAATCGAGGACGACAATCTTGCCTTCGACGGAACGGTCGCCATAGTTCTCGGCCTCTCCCGCGCCCACGTACACCAAGGCTCCGCTGATACCCTCGGGAGGAGTCACGGGCGGCACGCTTATGTTGGGGTGCACCGGCCAGAGCGGAATCAGCTCGCCCTCCACGATGAGCTCGCAACGCTCGGTTACGGTCTGCCAGACCGGCATGTCTAGAAAAAAGATGTCATCCAGAGCCAGACTCTTCAATTGATGTGCGATGTATTCCGCGGCGGCTGCGTTCGGTCGGCTTCCGGATAGCCGATGCGGACCCGCAAGCAGCATCGACAAATCGTAATAGAACGCCTTTTCTTCCCGGCTCAGAGCGGGCCCCGCGGCGGGCGCGGGCGCTTGAACCTCAGCGGGATCTGCCTCGCTGGGTTTCGTCTCCGTCGCGACGGGGGGCAGCTTTTGGGGCGCCGGTTTGGCCGGTGCCATTTTGCGCGGGGCCGGGGCTGGTTTCCTTTGGGGAGTCGGCGCGCGCTGCGCGGCTGGCGCCGCCTTTTTTGCGGTCGCTGGCGGCTGCTGGCGCGGCACCGCGGCCTGTCCTCGGAACGCCATCAGCAGCAGCAGCGCTGCGAGCGCGTACCATAGGAGCTTCGAGCGGGTCACCCAGCGGCTCATGCCCGGCCCTCGATGGAGGCTAGAGTGATCTTGATGTTTGCCCGATTCTCCACGCGCTCGACTCCGCCATCTCGAATCCACATGATGCGGTCGCACACGTTGAGCAGACGATGGTCGTGGGTGGCACAAACAATGGTAACCCCGAGCTCCTTGTTGATGCGCTGCAGGATATTCAGAATGTCTTGACCGGTTTTGAGATCCAGGTTTCCGGTTGGCTCGTCAGCCAAGAGTATCTTCGGGTTGTTGCACATGGACCGCGCGATGGCGACTCGCTGTTGCTGACCACCCGACATTTCGATGGGCCGGTGCGACCAACGATCTTTCAAGCCCACTAGGTCCAGCAAGGCCATCCCTCTTCTTCGCGCCTCCTCAGGCGCCACGCCGGCAAACGTCATCGGCACCGTGACGTTCTCGATCGCCGTCATGTAGCGGATGAGGTTGTAACTCTGGAAAATGTAGCCGATTTTCTGACAGCGCAAAAATGCCAGCTCGACTGCCGAAAGCTGGGCAACGTCCACCTCGTCAATCAGAATCTTGCCTTTGGTGGATGAATCGAGCGCCCCGATCATATTGAAGAAGGTGCTCTTGCCCGAGCCCGACGGCCCCATCACCGCGATGAACTCAGAACGATAGATGGTGGCATCCACACCACGGAGAGCGTAGGTGATCGCCTCGCCCATTCCGTAGCTTTTCTCCAGCCCGAGCGTGCGGATGATCACCGCCTTATCGGCCTGCGCTTCGTTGGTTGCTGCAGTTACCATCTCAGCACACTAGTCAACCCGCATCGCTTCCATAGGTGGCAGGCGCGCTGCGATGAACGACGGTCCCACGGCGGCCAACGCCGCTAGCCCCACTCCGATAGTCAACGAGACGGCCATTCCGATCCCCACCTCTCCTAGGGCGCCGGTAGCCCCGGTGATCAGCGTCCAGAGATCCGCCAGCCCCCGCAACACAGCCAGAATGAAGCCCAAGACGAGGCCGACCCCGCCGCCGATCACCCCCTGAATCATCGCCTCGAATACGAACAGTATCATTACGAAGACGTCCATCGCACCGAGGCATTTCATGGTCGCAATCTCGGTGAATCGCTCGGTGACGGACATCAAGAGGGCGTTGGCCACCCCTACTACGCACACCAGAAAGGAAAGGGCTATCAGCCACCAGGTTCGGGCCGACATGCCCAACCAGCCCCCTTCGATTTTGAAGTCCCCCTCGCCGACCGCATCCTCGAGCTTGTGTTCGTGAACGTACGTCGTGGCGAGATCCAGGACGCGGGCCGAGGTAAAGTGTTTCGGAGCGCCCGCGCCCATCAGCACTTCGCTGAGCCACTTGGCGCGCTTTTTACCGTCGACGTACTGCATGACTTCGTCGAGGCCGACGCTCTCGAGGTTGATCTGTGACTCGCGCGCAATTCGCGCTCGCGTTTCCTGCATCAAAATCAGCCGATTTACCGCTGCGATGTCCTGCGTGCGTTCCGCGTAGGCTCTGAGTCCGTCGAGCTGCACGTTCTCCACCGTAAACCCCGTGCCACGCAGGGTGGGAAGAAAGTCCGGCGGCGGGTGGGCTGCGACCTGCTGAGCCGCAAGCCCAGGATACTGCTGCGCAATCTGGGCAATTGCCCGCTGATGACCCTTTTGCACCGAATCCGTGAACTCCATCAGCACCGGTAATTGATCGAACAGCAGTCGTTTAAACTGACGCAGGTCACCCAGGGGAGACCGAAGCGAAAGTTCCCGCAATCGCACCGAAAAGGCCCGCCAGTTGATGGGGTCTTTCAATCGGTCGAAAAGCTGTCGTGGCGTCAGGTCCGCCATCAGCGCGGCACGGGTTGCAGCCGGTAGGTGGTCGAGGTAATCGGCGGCTTGCTCCAGTTTTGCGGCGATTCGGCCCGCTCCCTCCACCGCCGCTGGTGATTCGCCCGACCACGCCTGGTATTCGTTTCGGTGAGCCCGCGCGCCGGACGCCAAATTGTGCACGATGGACTCCTGCGTATCGGCAGTCGTCATGCGGGTCAACAACTCGCCGAACGCCCGCTGCTCTTGGAGCTCACGATACGCCACGTTCCTCGCCGCTTGCTCGAGCAGGCCGTACGAGAGCATGTGCACCAGAAAAGCGACCGCCAGAGCCAGAATGGAAACCGTCACGCTGGACCGGAACATTCGATACGACATGCCGGACAGTGCCAGCTGAAAACATCGAGCTGGTCCCAGACGAACCTGATCCCGGGCGACGATAGGCTTCAACGCGCCTCCGTGCCCGCTGGCATGGCCAAGACCAAGAGACCTCGCCTGACCAGCAACCGAACGAACTGCATCACGCTGATGCGCGCCTCATGAAAGCGAATTTTATGCCGCCCGCCGAACTGCTCGATGATCTGTTCCAGAGTCCGCTTGCCGTCACAAGCTTCCCAGACCTGCCGGCCGATCGCGTCCAGCGCCACGCCCTTTTCCTTGCGAAAAGGCAAGAGCCAAGTGAGCACCCCTTCCATCCACCATCGCTGCTGGATGGGAACGTAAAGTAGAATCGTCTCGCCGTGGCGCTCAACGCGCACCGCCTGGTTGACAGTGGGTGTCGCATCCAGAAAGAGCGAAGGATCGAGCTCTTTTTTACGCATGGCCGCTTCCATCAGAGCGAGGTGGCGTCTGCCGATCGCCCGGCGGGCCGCAGTCTACCTGGAAATCGTCCGGGGAAACCGGGTTCTTGAGCGGCGCCAACGCAGTTACCTGGTAGAGGGCGTTTTCGGGCTCGCATTCCCATAGCAAAATCCGAACTTTCCGACGTCGGCCCAAGAGGCGAAAGAACGGCGCAACCCGCTCCTCGCCTTCGGCCCGCGTCACGGGGTGGCCCCGCAGCTGAGCCGCCTGAAACCCGGCAAATCGCACCTTGTCAAGGTCACGCCGAATCAAACTTTCAGGGTCTCCCGAATACCAGGCTCCGGCCATCCCCATTCTGCGGATCGATACCTCTGGCCCGCGAGCGCTGCCCGCGGGCGCGTCGCCGGACCCGAATCGAAGCGTGACATCCAATGGCAGGACTCTGGTTTTGATAAGCCGATAACCTGGTGGGACCGTCACGTTGATATCGAAAGCGCTCCAGTGCCGCGCCTGCTCCGCGCGGCCCGCCACCTCAATCCCGCCGAGCAGCCCCCAAACGAGCTCCTGTGCATTCGGCTCATCCTTTTGAGTCAACACGTTCGCTTCGATCAGCCGCAAGCTCGGGCGATGGAATCGCACCGCTCGAGTCACCACGGTGGGACCGGCTCCCCGACAGCTGAGCGCGATCCAGTCCTTAGGACCTCGCCGCAGCTGAAACTCCGTCTGGCGGTCGAGCTCGAGCTCACGGCTTTTCTGATTATCGATCATCCGCTCCAGGTCCGGTTCTCGGTCGCATCGGGTCCACACCAGCTCCATTCGCTGCCTGCGTCGATCGACGAAAGAGAGCCTCCCCTTCTTTGGCGATAGGCCGTGCCGGATGATCTGCCAATCTTCCGGCACCCGGAGCGCAATCCCCAGCCATTCGATGCGCTGGCTGAAAAGGTCCGTCATTTTCGCGGGGGTCCCAAGTCAGTTATTCTTGGACGGGGCCTTAGCATTTGCGCCACGAACAGGCGCCGGCGTTCAACTGGGAAATACCGCGTAGCTTGCGGGAGTTTTCCCCTGCAGAAAATAATACGCAGCCCCAACTCCCATCCAAAACAGCGCCGCCAGAAGCTCGCCGGCAATGACCCCTATCATCAAGGGTTTTACTTGGTGATAGGCGCGCGCGCCGCCATAAGTGATGACGCCGGTTTTAACCGCCCAACCCACCAAGAAAGAAGGACCGAAATATTGAATCGGCACCCCCCCCCACACCAGAAACGCCACCGGGTGTAGTGGCCACCACGAGAGCCTCAGCCGGGCGATAGCCGTTCCTGCCACGAGCCCGATTCCAATGAAGAGCCAAAGCACCCGATCCCCCATCGGGTGGATCATCCCCAATCGCTCCCAGAACCCTGCGCCGGTCGCCTTGGCGAGGGTACCGCGCGCCGCGGCGGTGGTGATTTCGCCCGTCAGATAATCGAATGGAATTACCGGCATCTTTTGGGTTCCCCAGCTCGGCACGCGCGTCACTCCGTAGTTGTATTGTAAATACAGTGCCACGACTCCGGCCACCATGAAGCCTCCGATGATCACCAGGATCGCCCAGGGTGCGAACCGGGCGGGAGAGACCTCGCCGGTGCGGTCCGACAACCGTAGCGCATTGGTTACAAACGGCATCAGCAGCTCGCGGGGGTCATAAGCCAACATCACACTCGCAAGCGCCAGCAAGACGAACGTGGTCGGACCCAGGGCTTCGAAACCGATCACGGCGGAGATCACTCCGGCCGGCACCCACCACGGCTGCAAAAAGAAAAATCCCGTTTCGGCAACAATGCGAGCCAGGGCAATAAACATCAAGAGACAAAGCACTACGAAAACCCAGGAAAAGAACCACCCGAGTCCCGCGGAATGCAGCAGCGGCACCGACGCCAGCAGCGCCACCGCCAAGCCGCGTGCGGCCCAGGTCGAATACGCCGGCGTCTCCGGGGCGCGGGGCAATCCCACCGCGCTGGCGACTACGTTCTTGTAGTAACTTCGCCCAATATAAAAAATGACGCCGACGAAGCTCAAATAGGCGCCACAGCGCAACATGTTCGCCGGATAGCCTCCAAGATCATCGATATCCAACTTGTATCCCCTGGCCAAAAGGATTGCGCTGAGCGTGTACAGGAACGGCTCCGCGATTCCCAAACTGAACGCGACCGGGCTGCTCATGAAAAATGAAAAAGCGATTACTGACAGGAAGAAGGTTGGATAGAAATATCCCCAGACTCCATACACGCGATCCAAATTGGGGATTAACGCCACCAATCCCCAAAAATTAAAATTACGCGGAATAGCGGGAATATCGTTGAACCACTCGTGGAGCCCGTTTAGCAGATGGAAGCCGAAGACCACCCAAAAACCCATCCAAAACATGCGATTTTTTGCCACCGCAGGAAGCAACGCATCTTTGGATCGCTCGGCCGCTTCCTCGATGAAGCGCGCAATGGGGTAAGGCAAAAGTTCGCGGCGCGACCATTGCGGGTGGAAGATCATCGCCAGGCAAAACGATGCCAGCCCCAGCGCCATGGCAACACCACCCCAGACCCGGAACGTGGGCCACCACGCGGACCAGGGTATTTCCTTGAGCCGAAGACGTTGATTGGGGCTTCGCCCTTGTAAGAGCGTGTCCACCACCAACGGATCGGAACGCCCCCCGTTCACCAAAGCTCCCTGCCCCGGGGGCTGCGGCAAAATCAAGTCGGGCATGGCAGCCACCAGCAGCATCCGGTTCAGCCGCACCAGCTCCGGCTCTGCGAGGTGGCGCGTGCGGCTTGCCTCGAGCAGTTTTTGTGCCGGCGCGGGAATGGTTACTTTGCTAAAAGCGCGCGGTTCGTAAAACTGCGAACTGCGCAGCGCCTCGTTCACCCCTCTAGCGAGCTCCGAATAGCGACTAATATCGTGCTGCTCGCTTCGCGCTGCCTCCGTAAAGGCAATCTGCGGGCCCGATGTCATGTTCAGCCAGAGCTGGCGCGCGGGTGAAGGCTGTTCACTCTTTTGCCCGCGTAGGACTGCGTTCACCAAGGCGTGCCAATCGCGCACGTGCCCTTGCCCGATCTCGGCGGACGCGCCGGGCATGTACGACATCACGTTGTTCGCCTTCCAGCCAGGCTCGACCTTCGCCCAGTGCGCCGGCAACGCGGCGTTGGTGGCAAACGCCCGATAGAACCCGCCGGGCCAGCTACAAGCGCAGAGCCCAACGGCTGCGATGACGCCGACCTCCGAACTGCGGAGCGGCAGCCCTTTGCCCATTGCTCCGAGCAGCGGGTTAACCACCAACAACAAGAAGACCGCCGTTCCAAAAACGCTCACCGGCAGATGGTTGCCAACGAACGGCGTCTGGTTGATGACCAGGTCGTTGAAATACGTCGCGACCGAAATCAGCAGTCCCAGGAGGAGACCGAGGGCGATGCCGCGTCGCGTCATATCCGCACAATCGCTGCTTTTTACCTAGCGCGTGGCCCTGTTTACCCGAGTACGGCGCGCACGTCGACCGGGTACCTCGCTCAGAGCACCGATTACCCCGGGGCGGGCGCGGAGTAGCATGGGCCCCATGACCATTTCAGTAACTGTATGGGGCGAAAACGTCCACGACCGAGAGCATGCAGGGGTGCGCAAGATCTACCCGAAGGGGATGCACCGCTGCATTGCCGACGCCTTGGGCGAGGATAGCAACCTGAAAGCGCGCTGCGCGACCCTGGAACAGCCGGAGCACGGCCTACCGCAGCAGGTCCTCGACGAAACGGATGTGCTCACCTGGTGGGGGCACATGGCGCATCACAAGGTGGATGACAAGATCGTTGATCAGGTGCACCAGCGGGTGCTGCAAGGGATGGGGCTCATCGTTCTGCACAGCGGGCACTACTCGAAAATCTTTAAGCGGCTGATGGGGACCACCTGTTCACTTTGCTGGCGCGAAGCCGGAGAGAAGGAGCGGCTCTGGGTGTGCAATCCGGGCCACCCGATTGCGCAGGGAATCGATCAATATTTCGAAATCGAGCACGAGGAGATGTACGGAGAGCCATTCGGCGTGCCCGCTCCCGAAGAACAGGTCTTCATCTCATGGTTTCAGGGCGGCGAAGTGTTCCGCTCCGGCTGCTGTTATCGGCGTGGCAATGGTAAGATCTTCTATTTTAGGCCCGGACACGAAACCTACCCCACCTACCACCATCCTCAGGTGCAGCGGGTGCTAAGAAACGCGGTACACTGGGCGAAGCCCGACGGGCAGCGATGGGTGGACAGTTGCCCCAATGTGCCGATTGAAAAAGCCCCCGAGAAGATTCCCCAGTAACGGAGCTTTCGCACAAATTGAAAACTTGGGCGTTCGTCCCTTCCTGATCGGCAGAGCTCTGGCGTTCACTGCGCTGTGCGGGCTCCTCTCCTGCGGTCCCGGGTCGGTGCTGCTTTCGCCCGCCGATCTCGACAGCGCGTACGCGAAGGCGCGGTTCAACGAGGAGGTGGCGCTGGCGGAAACCTGTAGTGCCCTGGATAAAGCCTGGTTTAGCCCAGCGATCGCGGCCGGAGCAGGCGTCTTGATGAAAGACGAGCTGGCGCGACGGCTCGCGGTGTTGCTGGAGGCGGCGAGGCTGCGACCGCAATCGTGCACCGATGATGCTCTTCGGGGACTCATCCAGTGCCGAAGCGGGCAGCGCGAGTGCAGCCAGGACGCCCGAAAATGCGACCAATCCCTGCGCACCAAGCTGGCTTCCAATGAGCAAGCCAAACCGGGGCTGCTTTCCTCAATTGGATATTCGGTCGATCCGCGCGCGGATCCCAAGCTAGCCGCTGTGCTGGGCGCCAGGGCTTTGAGCTCGGACCCCGCTGGCGTCGCAAGACAAATCAACCTGTCGTTTGCAACCGTAATGACATTAGTCGGTTTGGCACGTCAGGCCGACACCTGGGCGGATGATCTCAGCGGCTCGTTTGGCTGGTTTCAAGGGATGGCGCGCCCGTTGCTCAAGCTGGCAGCGGCCGAAATCGTAGCCGCCTCGCTAGACAATTTGGTGGGCCGGCTCGAAGCGGAGCAGTCGCTTTCCAAAGCGGCGGTCTCGGCGCAAGCGTGCGAGCTCTATCATCGTGCCGACACCTCTTCACTGGTGGTGTCGCGCATGTTGCGGCGTGCCATTTTGAGATTCTCCGCGCGCGATTACAGCGCCGTGTCCGAAGCGGCCAAGGCTTGCGCGGAGCTCGACCGCGCGGCCCACCGAGCCGGCCGAGGGGACAGTGTTTGCCGTCAAATGCTTTCCAAGAGCACCGGCCGACCGCAGTCGGACCTCACCGGGCTTGCGCTGCACCAGCCGACAGCCGACGGCAGACGCGCACCGTTTGCCGACCCAGAGCAGGCGAAGTTATTGCGCGTGGCTGCCGAGCGCTGCCTTTCGGATCATGAGGGGGGTACGGAGTCTTGCCCGCTCGGGCGCGTCCAGCGGATTGCCAGCGTACTTGCGCTGTCGGACTCCAAAATGCGCCCTTCCGATCTCAGCGCCTTGCCATTTCCGGAGCTCGAACGCGGCCTTCTGGCGCTCGAAAGCCAGGTCAGCCAGCTGGGTCACGGAGTCGAGTCCGTCAACACCGAGCTCGGCGTGTTTCGATCCGAACAACAACGCAGTATCGAGGCGCTTTCGGCGACACAGGACCGGATTGAACAGGAGATCACGTTGCTGGAACGCCGACTGGTACGTGACACATTGATCTTCGCGAGCCGCGCGGGTCGCGCCTGCCGACAATACGTCGAGCAAGTGCTCACCGCTCGCGATGAGGTGGCGCAAGCCCTGCAGCTGCGCGACGAACACAGGCGCTCGGTAGAACACCCCTGCGCCCACTACGACGAGCTCTCTCCGGCGGCGGGCGATCAGCGCTACCTTTCCGCCGCTTACCCTGGAATCGAGGCGCGCCGCGAGTCGCTGTGCGGCGGGCGATTCGTCGAGCTCAGCGCGGTGCTGAGCTACGAAAGCGGCGCCCTGCTGCCCAAACCCGAGCTCGCCACAACCCTAGATTGGCTCTCAAAGACGGTCGCAGCAGGCGATTCCGTCTCCATCGTGGCTTACGGCGACGATGCCCTGCCGAGCCGAGAGCTCAATCAGGCTTTTGACGCGCTCACGGGCGAAGTCAAGCAACGCTTCTTGGGTCGCACGCGACCCAGCGACAAGCTCGCAATCCTACGAGCCCAGCGCACGGCAGAAAGGCTGCCAACCAGTTCCGCCTCGCTTTCGATCGGTGGCAACGCCGCCCACCGAATCGAGCTCTCCGCGCTGCTCGGTGGACCGTTGGCTTTCGATCCCATCGCGCACTGTCCTCCCTGGCCGCCGGCGCAGTGAGACGAGTACTGGGCACATCGACACCGAAGTGAGCGCTGAGTTATGCTCCCCACCGTGTTGGCGGAGACCATCCGCAGCGGAATCGCGCTTTTCGGCTCCTACGACGTAGAGGAAGAGGTGAGATCCATCCCGAGGAGCTACGGGGTCAAGGGCATGTTTTTTGATCGCGTGGTTGCGGTGCTCGGCCCGGACTTCGAACGCATCGCCAAGCTTTTGGTGGATCCGCCGGCCCGAGGACGTTACGTCGGCTTTCGAGACTATCCCGGCGGCGACTTCTCGCGCCTGGCGGCGGCAGCCGCGCGCAAGGCCTACCCGCGTCTGGGCCTTCGCGAGGCCGTTCGTCGCTTTGCTCTCGAAGACTTCAGAGTGTTCTCCGAC
>DASXTY010000963.1:0-3187 GCA_036505155.1 Polyangiaceae bacterium
CAAGCGAGATTTTTCACCCGTAGGCTACGAGCGGGTCAATAAAAAGACCGGAAAAGAAGTGAAATGGCAGGATACGGTGAAGGGCTACGAGTCCGCTCCTGGAAAGTACGTGGTGCTGACCGAGCATGACTTCGCCGAGGCCAACCCCAAGGCCACGCATCAAATCGATATCTTGGATTTCGTCGAGATGTCGGAAATCGATCCACACTACATCGACAAACCGTACGTGGTGGTGCCGACCAAGTATGGCAAGAAGCCCTACGCTTTGTTGCGCGAAGTGCTGAAGCGTTCGGGGAAGGCCGGGATCGCGAAACTCGTGCTGCGCACCCGCCAGCATTTGTGCGCGGTGATCCCG
The DNA here is from genome assembly GCA_036505155.1 of Polyangiaceae bacterium. Taxonomy (GTDB): domain Bacteria; phylum Myxococcota_A; class Polyangia; order Polyangiales; family Polyangiaceae; genus DASXTY01. The sequence continues at coordinate 356 of DASXTY010000963.1, forward strand.
CATGGCAAGGCCATCTCACTGTTAGTGCTGCGCTTCGCAGACGAGCTGCGTGGCACGAGCGATCTCGAGTTACCGGAGGAGAACCTGAAGAAACTCGGCATTACCAGTAAGGAGCTGGATATGGCCGAGAAATTGGTATCCGGGATGGTCGACAAGTGGCAGCCGGAGCGCTACCGAGATGACTACCGCCAGGATTTGCTCTCGCTGATCCGCGCACGCGCCAAGGCGGGGGAGGTGAACAGTGTTTCGAAAGAGCAGCGCGCCAAACCCCCGCGTCCGTCGAAATCTGCCAAGATCGTCGATCTGGTGGCGCTACTGGCCAAGAGCGTCGAATCGGGGCGTCCGCGAAAGTCTGCGCTGCACGCGTCCGCCAAACGAACGACTCATCATGCCGCACACGCGGCAGCTTCTTCGCGCAAGCGTTCCACCAGCAAGCGTCGCACCAGCCACGCAACCGCGCAGCACCGCAAATCCGCCTGAGGGCTTGGCTCGACCCCGCTCGGAGCACACGTCATGAGCCTCGCGAAGTATCGGCAAAAGAGAGACTTTGCGAAGACGAATGAGCCTTCCGGCAAGGCCCGGCGCAAAGCAGGTCACAGCTATGTGATCCAGAAGCACGCGGCGAGCCACTTGCACTACGATTTCCGCTTGGAGCTCGATGGCGTGCTCCTCAGTTGGGCCGTCCCCAAAGGGCCGACGCTGGATCCGAGCGTCAAGCGCCTCGCCGTTCAGACCGAAGATCACCCGCTCGAATACGGCGGCTTCGAGGGCAGCATTCCCGAAGGGGAGTATGGCGGAGGCACGGTCATGGTTTGGGACCGCGGCACTTGGGAGCCCGACGGAGATGCCAAACAGGCATACGAAAAGGGGCATCTCTCCTTCCAACTGCACGGGGAGAAGCTGACCGGCGGCTGGCACTTGGTGAAAACACAACGCCCCGGGCAAAAGCAAAACACTTGGCTACTATTCAAAGCCAAGGACAAAGCTGCCAAACCGGGGGACACCACCTTGCTGGAAAAGAAAGCCAAAAGCGCACTGACCGGGCGCGACTTGAAGGGCATCGCCGCGGGCGCCCCGCACCGGGCGATCGAGGCTACGCCGAGCAAATCGAGCAAATCGAGCAAATCGAGCAAATCGAGCAAAGCCGCTGGCAAGCCTGTCGCCATGCCTGAGCGGATTGAACCGGAGCTCGCCACGCTCGTCAGCACCACGCCGCCAGGCGATGACTTCATTCACGAAGTGAAATTCGATGGCTACCGAGTGATGGCGCGGATCGAAAACGGTCGGGTGAAGCTGCTCACGCGGGGTGGGGAAGATTGGACGACGCGTATGCCCAGCCTGGAAGCAGCGCTAGGCAAGGTTAAAGCGAAGAGTGCGATCTTCGACGGCGAGTTCGTGGCGCTCGACGAGCACGGGGTGACCGACTTTCAACTCTTACAGAATGCGTTCAGCGGCAAGAGCCAAGCGCCGCTCGCTTACTACGCCTTCGATCTGCTCTACCTCGACGGCGCGGATCTGCGAGCGTTGCCCTTGCTCGAGCGCAAGGCCAAGCTGAAGCAGCTGCTCGGGCGCTTGCCAAAGTCGGAGACCACGCTTCGTTACAGCGATCACACGCAAGGCAACGGCGCTCGCTTCTTTGCCGAGGCTGCCAAGCTGGGACTGGAGGGCGTGGTCTCCAAACGCGCGGATGCTCCATATCGCTCAGGGCGCGGCAAGGATTGGCAAAAGAGTAAGAGCCTAGCCAGGCAAGAATTCGTAATTGTTGGCTATACGGAGCCGGCAGGGGGGCGTTCACACCTCGGTGCGCTCCTGCTCGGTGTCCGCCGAGGCGAGCAGCTCATTTATTCCGGACGCGTCGGAACTGGTTTCAGCGATCGCTCGTTGAAGGATTTGCATGCCCGGCTCGCGCCGCTCGAGATCGAAAAGCCGAGCCTGAAGAATGCCCCACGCGGTGCGGAGGTGCGCGGCGTACACTGGGTCAAGCCGCAGTTGGTCGCGGAAGTGGCGTACACCGCGATCACCCACGACGGTCTGCTGCGTCACCCGACGTTCAAGGGTCTGCGTGAAGACAAGGCAGCGCGCGACGTCGTGTTGGAACAACCGCGCGCAGTGGCTTCACGGACCGCGCGCAAAAAGCCCGTGCCCGCCTCGGGCTCGCAGACTGCATTCAGCCACCCGGACAAGGTCCTGTATCCGGAGCTCGGCCTGACCAAGCAGGAACTGGCCGACTATTACGAGCTCGTCAGCGAGCTGATGCTGCCGCACGTGATCAACCGGCCGTTGACCCTGCTGCGTTGCCCCGAGGGGCGCCAAAAGCAGTGCTTCTTTCAAAAGCATCCAGGAAAATCCCTGCCGGAGGGCCTGATTCGCGTTCAAGTGCCCTCTTCCGATGGCGAGAGTGAGTACGCCGCGATCAGCGATGCGCGCGGGCTGCCGGCTCTGGTTCAGATGGGCGCGCTCGAAGTGCATCTGTGGGGCGCGCTCGCAAGTGACGCCGAGCACCCGGATCGCCTCGTGTTCGACTTGGATCCTGCGCCCGATTTGGCGTTCCAAGCGACGATGACTGGTGCTCGAGCCCTGCGCGAGCTGCTCCTCGAACTGGGCCTGAAGAGCTGGGTCAAGACGACTGGCGGCAAGGGCTTGCACGTGACCGTTCCGATCGTTCCGGAAGCGGGCTGGGACGAGATCAAAGAATTCTGCCAAGCAGTTGCCGAAGAGCTCACACGGCGCGAGCCCGAGCGGTATCTGGCCACGATGTCGAAGGCCAAACGCACGGGAAAAATCTTTCTCGACTATTTGCGCAACAGCCGCGGCGCGACGTTCATCGCTCCC
>DASXTY010000964.1:0-3859 GCA_036505155.1 Polyangiaceae bacterium
CCGAACTTTCGCCGAAGGTCAGCGCGCCTCCCAGCTTGGCGGCAGCCGCTGAGGCGACCAGCAACGAGGGGCCACTGGGCCGACCGAGCGACGTCGGATCGACGCGATGCTCGATCAGATCGCCGCGAGCCGATGCAGGAACCGTAGTTCCCCCGTCCTCCACTCCGATCCAAATTCCGTCGGCCTGGTCACGGGCGCGCAACACCACCGTTCCGTCGCGTGGGGTTGCCGAAATGGCGTGCTCCGCCAGCGCGCGTAGCAAGAGCTCAAGCGTTGCGCGAGGCGCGTTGAGGACGCCCGACGTGGCCAATTCCAGCTTCAAGCTGAGGCTGTGGCGCGACAAGCGCGGCCCTAGCTCGGCTGCAACTTGGTTCGCGATTTCAGCCAGATTCACCTCGGTGGGCTTCTCGTCGGCGGGGCATTCAGCCAGTCGTTTGAGCTCGAGCAAAAGCTCGATTCCGAATGTGTAATGACGCTCGAGGCTCTGCGCCAATGCAGAACCATCCCCCAGTTCTTTCACCACCAGCAACATGTCGCTCCGGAGCGACTCCAGCCATTCTCGCAACGTGCGGCTCAAAGCCGACGCCGCCGATACCAACAGTCCAAAGCCGTCTGTCCCAAATTGCGAACCGCGCTCAGCCACGGTCGGCGCCGCCTGTTCTGTGGCGCTGAACGCCGCAGCCAGCTCTCGCGCGTACGCTTCGCCCAGCCGCTGCGCTTGGTGCAGCTCTTTGCGCAGCTCCGCGACCTCGCGCCGATCGCTGGCGCCGTCGGCCGGCAAAACTACCGACTGCATTCCTCCTTCGAGCTCGAAGCGCCCGCCCAGCCGCGTCGCCATGCGGCTAAGCCAACGCCGTTCGACTTCTGCCGTGGCCGCAGTATCCGGCCCCAAACCCACGCTGATACGCACCCAATCGCCTTCGCGCCGAATGGTGACCTCGGACGAGGCCGAGGCCCCGACAGCGGCTGGATCCGAATTGGTTTGATGGACCAAGACGTGCACCATTCTGCGCAGCTCGGCCTCTTCACCGAGCACCTCGGTACCGGCGCCGGGCTCAATGGCAATTCGCGCATTGGGCGCAATCGCGCACAGCAACGCCGCCAGATCAATCCGACCGCGCCGGGCGCTCGACTGCGGTTCGGATTGAAGAGCACTCAATACCCCGATGGCGTCGTCGAGCACATCCAGGGTGAGCTCTATTGAAGGACCCGATTCGGGGAGTGTCTCTGCGGGCGACAGTTTGCGCTGAGTCACACCCTCGCGGAGCGACTTGGCTGCGGTGTGAGCCTCTTGGGCCAAAAGCCAGCTCAGTTCCTGTCGAGTCAACCGCGCGTCTGCCATCAAGCGGAGATGATGCCACGCGCCCGCGCGCCCGTCGACCGGGGGGCTCTAGCGGCAATCCTTTCGTGTTGATGCAGTTTCCCGGCGTCCACCCGGCATGTGGGGTGGTTCGGCCGGGTGGCGTTCGGTGGGTCCGGAGCTTCGGACTGCAAAAATGGGGCCGGCGAAAAAGGGCGGGAGAGCACCGGAGCCCGCCTGGAAACTTCCACTGGCTCGTGCCCTTGGTTTAAAACTCGGACAATGTTTCGCCGCATCGCGGTGATTGCGCTAAACACCTATCGCGAGGCGGTGCGCGCGCGTATTCTGCACGGGCTCTTCGGCCTGGCGCTGGCCACCCTCGGGTACGCATTGGTGGTGGCCGCCTTTGCTCTCCGAGAGACGCTGCGCGTGGTGAGCGACCTCGGCGCTGCTTCCATATCTATCTACAGCATCCTGGTCGCGATCGTGCTCGGCGCAACTTCGCTCTACAGAGAATTGGAGCTCAAGACCATTTTTCCAATCCTGGCCAGGCCACTGCGGCGCAGCGAATATTTGATTGGAAAGTATTTGGGCACGCTCCTTACGCTTACCGTTTTCGTAGCTGCTAATTCTGGCGTGTTGCTGCTGGCCGTCGGAGAGCTCAGCGGGCGAGCTCTTTCTGTGGTGACGGCAACCGGGCTCGGCAGCGTCCTGGTCGCCGGGCTGGTCGCCTGGAGGGTAAAGCGCTGGCGCACTTTCGTGCCGATCTTGTGGGCATTTTCAGTTCTGGGGCTCGGGTGGTTTTTGGCGGCGGGGGCCCGTGACGAGCGACAGCTGCTGGTCGGGTCCGGGTTTCTGGTCCTGTGTGAAGTGGGCATCGTTATCGCAATCGCAACCGTATTTGCAGCCTTCTCGTCACCATTTCTGACTGCGCTGTTCACCACCGGGGTCCTCATCGTGGGTCGCTCCGCCGACACCTTGGCCCACCTGCCGGTGCGGGTATTTGGCCAAACCATCCAGCATATGGCACAGGTTCTGAGCCGGATCGTGCCGAACTTGATGCTGTACGTACCTCCGCGGCCGTTGCTCACCGGTGAAGCAGCCGGCCAGCCGCTCGGCACCTATCTACTGTGGGCTGCCGGACACACCACCGCGTGGTGTGTGGTGCTTCTGGCTCTGGCGAGCCTGATCTTCAAGCGACGTGACTTTCTCTGACTCAGCGGTGTCGCCCGATCCGACAACTCTGGTCGATGCGATCAGACCGTCGGGCGCGGTGTTCCGGCGCGCAGGCTTTGGCCTTGTCCTGGTGACCCTGACGCTCGGAGTACTCATCGCCCGGGTGGTGGTGGACGGCCAGGAGCAATTGAGGCTTAGCGACGCGGCCTTCAATCGCGGCGACCTGCGGGCAGCGCTCTCCCACGCGCGGGGAGCCGCGGTTGCGTACGTCCCCGGCGCGGTGCATGTGAGGGTCGCATTCGAAAGGCTCCTTGCCATCGCGCGTGGGGCGGAAGCATCTAAAGACTTTGCGGTGGCACAGGCGGCGTGGCGCGCGGTGCGCGGCGCAGTGCTCGAGTCACGCTCGCTTTGGCCGGATCACCTGCAGGAGCTCGAGCGGGCCAATCGCGCCCTGGCGCAGCTGCAACCAGCAGAGACTGAGAACCTTGCCGGTGGCCGGCCCAGAGCTGAGGAAAGCGCCCTCCAGGGATTGAAGCAAGATTTTTCGCCACGGCCGGCTTGGGCGGCGGCGGCGTTCAGCGGTTTTGCAATATTCGCGATCAGTGTAGTAGTAGGCGTCGCTAACGCGGTGAATCGGACATGGGTGGGCCGATTGAAGATGTCGCTGCTCCCCGTGGCGGGCGCCATTTGCTGGGCGCTGGCAGTGTATTGGGCATGAGCCAGACGGATGAATCGCGCGACGTCACCCCGGAACGTTCGTCGCCCTTGGAACGTCACATCGTCGCGTTTGTCGCCTACTTGAGTGAAGAGCGGCGTTATTCGAAGCACACCAGCAGCGAATACCGGCGCGATCTCTTCATGCTTCAGCAGTTCATCCAAGCCAGGCTGAAGCGATCGGCCCGGATAGGCGATATCGACAAACTCACCCTTCGCGCCTGGCTCGGCGAGATGGCGGCGACGGTATCCACGCCGACGCTGGCGCGCAGGCTTTCTACGGTGCGTTCATTCTTCAAGTTTGCGCAACAACGAGGGCGAGTGCGCAGCAATCCCTGCGCGGAGCTCCGGGCGCCGAAGGTGCGGCGCAAATTTCCAAGCTTTGTGAGTGTGGATCAAGCTCAACAAATCGTCGAAGCACCGATCTTGGGATTGTCCGAAACCGCCGCGCAGCTTCGGGACGCCGCAGCGCTTGAGCTCTTGTACGGGTGTGGATTGCGCGTCAGCGAACTCGTGGCCCTGAACCTGGGCGATATTTCGGTAGAACGGCGCGAGCTTCGGGTCAGCGGTAAAGGCCGAAAAGAGCGAATGGTGCCGCTCGGATCCAAAGCCGCGCTGGCCATCGAGCGATATCTGCCGCATCGATCCGAGTTATCCCAAAGGCTCCGG
>DASXTY010000965.1:0-3066 GCA_036505155.1 Polyangiaceae bacterium
GCTCTGACTAACGCTCGGCCAAAGCTTGGCGCCCAGCGCGCAGAGCATTCTGACTTCATCCTCCGGCGCCTGATGCTTCTCGGCGATGGCCGAAATCGCGTCCCAGTCGACTGTCCCGGTCTCCGCCAGCGGGCGCAGAGCCTCATGGGCTGCGTTGCCCACGTCCGAAGCCTGGTGCGTCTCGTTGATCGGAACGCTTGCGGCCCGCGCGGAAGCCGGGCACCGGAATGCCAGCGGAGCCGCGCTCGCCCGAACCGAGGCGATATCAGCCACTTGCTCGCTCCTTGCCTTTTCGTTTCAGCAGAGCGTCCGCGCAGGCTCCAAAGTGAATTCGATAGAGGGGACCAGTGTGGGCTACGCCACGCGGGACGTAGTGGGTGACGCCGCTGTCGAGCCGCAGATTCCCGTCCGCTGCCGGTTTGGCGTCGAGCGGAATGGTTTTGCCCGACGTCGTGAGCACCCAGTAAATGCGCCCACCGCAGGTTCTGCAGATTGTCTCGCGAGGTGTTCCCGATCGCGGTTTCATAGTTACGGGATTAACGTTTCACTTCTTACGTGTCAAGCGGAACGTCGTCACTCGGACTTTGTTTGTCCCAGTGCGGGCCACTGCCCTCTTTCACTCCATCCGAGATGGAGGGACACCAGGAGCATGATGGACGCCGGTGACATCGAAGGTGCGGCAGAATGGCTGTACAGAGTCGCGGGGTTCGATTCGAGAGAGCCGGTGGCTCCGGCCAAGCTGGCAAAGGCATTGCTCGGGCACGGCGCCATCCGAACAGTGCATCGGCACGCTCTGAAAAAGGACGCCGCGCTCGCCGTTGTTCATGGGGCGCCGCGCATATTCGTGCGCTCGGGGCTGGATCTGCGGCGCCGGAACTTTGCCATCTGCCACGAGCTGGCGGAGTGGCATCTCGGCGAGATCCGCTACTGTGAGCCAGATGTGGAGCAGGTCGCCGATGCGCTGGCAGCAGCGCTGCTGGCGCCGAGGCAACTATTCCTGCTCGCACTGCGTGAGGACGGCGTGAAGTTTCCGCTGCTTGCCGCTCGGTTCGCGGCCACACAGAGCTGCGCGGCCCTTCGCTTTGGAGAAACCACGAATACGCCGCTGGTACTGGTTGCGCCGCGTGAAGTACGCGTGCGCGGCGCGCCCTGGGGATGGCCCCAGACCGAAGAGCAACTTCGAAAGCTCGCGAAACTCCCGCCCATTCCGGGAATGCGCCGCGATGTGCTCTCGGATGAGCCGAAACGGGTCGTTTTGCGCGTCGCCTGAGGTCGATCAGGTTACGACGAGCTGGTTTTTCGCCGGCGTTTTTTTGATGTTCTCTTGCCAGGCTTTCGGCCTGCTGAACGAGAAGGTTCTGACTCATCATCTTCGGCCAGAATCCGCTCGCTCGATGCCACTCTTTTCCAGGGCTTTCGCTGAAGATTGAGCTCTCGCCGAATTCCTTCGGCCCACCATTCCGGATCCGGGTCTTCATCCGCCTGGAGCGCAACCGCAAAAGCATCCGCGGCTTCCCGCACTTGACCCTCCTCCTGCCCAAGCAAAATCAACGCCTGAATCGCGCGTTCACGATTGGAGTAACGGCTCGGGCGATCGATGAAGCGCTGCTTCGCCGGCGCCAGCAATTCGTCGAGCGTCAGCTTGTCCTCGATGAGATAGGCAACCAGACGCTGTGGATCCACACCAAGCCCGCGCGCCAGGGCCTCCCGAACGCGCGAGGTCGAAGCCTTGTTGCGTCCAGCCTCCAGGGCCACCACCTCGACCCTGTGGAGCGTGGAGGAACGCTCGGCGAGCTGCTCCTGAGTCAGCCCTATGCGTTCTCGTACAGCGCGAAGGCGCCTGGCAAGGTCGGACATTTTTCCTGCTTCGAACCTAGGATCAGATTTGCACGTAACGGCGTCGCTTGGCAATGCGAAAAAACACTTGCTACGTAAATATTCTTACGCTATGAACGGTGGACATGCGCCGCATCGAGCAAGCTGCTTACGACATTCCGGCCGCCGGCGAGCTCTTGCTCTTCATCCGGGAGAACTACCGCACGGTGCCCGCGTTCTGCGAGGCGGTGGGCCTTGACCGGCCGAAGGTAGAGCGGGCAATCAAGGGCGGCTATCGGCGGATGCACCTGGATCTGGCGCTCGATATCGAGCACGCGACGGGTGGGCGCGTGAAAGCCGGGCGCTGGCGGCGGGGCGGCAAGGCGGCTTGAGGCTTGGGCATGAACGTAGTTGTTCTTTCTCCCGAGCAGCTCCAGGACATCGTCGAGCAGGCGCTACGTGCTGGCCTAAACGCTCGCGAGCAGCGTGAGGTTCTGACCACCGAGCAGTGCTGCACGTTGCTGGAGATTACAAGGAAGACGCTGATGCGGTATGTCTCCGAGGGTCTTCCGTGCCATTCGCTGAGCGACCGAGAGCAACGGTTTTTGCGAGGCGAGGTCACTGCCTGGATCAGATCGAGAAGCTATGGCGCTAGTAACTCGTAACACCAAGGGCGGAGTGGTCCATTGGGTCGTTATGCGTTGGCAGGGCGAACAGATCTGGGAACGCGCCGGTAAAGATCGGCGTGAAGCCGAACGTCTCGATGCTCGCAGGAAGAAGGAAATTGCGGCGCGGACTTATCAGCCTCCGAAGACGGCGCGCGCGCTTACCCTCCAGCAATACGCCGAGAGCGTTATGGCGGTGCGCCAGGTCCGGAGCATCGCAGACGAACGGCGGTGGCTCGAGCGGCATGTGTACACTCGTCCATGGTTCGCGAATCGGCGACTCGATGAAATCGGATCGGAGGACGTGGAACGGCTCGTCGACGAGCTCCGAGCCGAGGGCAGGCTCAAAGACAAATCCATCGGCAACCTCGTGGGAGTGCTCCACCTGGTCTTCGAAAAAGCGATTCGCGCCAAGCGCATTCCCGCTCCGAACCCAGCGTCCCTACCTCGGGGCACGCTCAAGCGAGCGCGTGCGAAAGAACCGGAGATATTCGCCCCGGTGGAAATTCGACTTCTTACCCGGCATGCGAAAATTTTGTGGCCGATTCGAGCCCTGAACGCTCTGTGCCTACTAGCTGGCCTTCGT
>DASXTY010000966.1:0-4077 GCA_036505155.1 Polyangiaceae bacterium
GCTCTGAATCATTGCCACTTTCTGCAGGCCCGAGCTTGGTCTCTTGCAGTCGCTGTGCCAACCGAAAAAGTGAGTCGGAGTTGCATTCTGGGCGACCGCGCAACACATTGTGGTCATGGAGCACGACATCGTGGAACGAGCCCTCGAGCTCGGCCCATTTTTGAACCGAGAGCAAGCCGAGCGTGCGGTGCACGCGGTGCTCGAGGTGCTCGGCGAACGGCTCACCGACGATGAAGCGCGTTCTCTCGCGGCCGAGCTGCCCGAGGGCTTGCGCTCGCCACTGCGAGGAGCACGCTATGTGGGCGACTTCGGCGTGCAGAATTTTCTCGAACGGGTTGGAACGCACGAGCTCGTCAAGCGGTCCTTTGCCGTCGAGCATGTGGAAATCGTATGCCGTGCCCTGTGCGAAGCTCTACCCGACGAAACGTTGCAGCGGTTGATCCGCCACCTTCCGGAGTATGCAGAGTTATTCACCGTTCCGGATGTTCCGCCGCCGCCCGAGCGCGCCTATGAGCTCCGCCATGCTGAAAGGCCCGAACACACCCTGTCATCCGGTCGGCCCGGTGCCAGTCGACCGATCAGCGAGTCGCGGCCGGGAAGCACGCATCCGTTGAGTGAAGCCAAGCCGGAGCGGGGCCACTCTCAGTCCGTGGCGCGCTCCGATGATCCCCACCGAGACTCCAGGCTCTCGAGTAGTCGTGGCCTCACGCAGGAGCGGGAGGAGCATACGCTCAGCACCGGCAGGCCCGCGGGAAAGACCTGAGGATAGCGCTGGTCGCCCCGGGGCGGCACCTTAGTCTGGACCGTCTCAGACCCCGGGACCCGTTGTTACGGGGCAAGGATACTTGGCATAACAAGTATTTCAGAGATACTTGGCATACCAAGGATTTTTTCGGCGCCCGAGGGGCGCTCCGGGAGCAGCAAGTCGACGATTTTTCGGGCTGCCTAAGCTGCCGCGAAACTCAGCCAAGAGCAGCTTGTGCCGCCGCCAATCTCGCGACCGGCACGCGAAGCGGCGAGCACGAAACGTAGTCAAGCCCGAGCTTATGAAAAAACGCGATGCTCTTTGGGTCGCCACCGTGCTCGCCGCAAATTCCGACGTCGGCGCCCTTGCGCGCTCTGCGCACGTGCAAGACTGCGGTTTTTAGCAATTGACCCACTCCCTCCACGTCGATGTGGGCGAAGGGGTTCTCGCGCAAGATGCCCTTGTGGAGATACTCCATCAAAAAACTGGTTTCGGCATCGTCGCGCGATATTCCGAAGGTCGTCTGCGTGAGATCGTTGGTGCCAAAAGAAAAGAACTCCGCGTGCTCTGCCAGCCGGTCGGCAACCAGCGCCGCACGTGGCACCTCGATCATAGTGCCGAACTGGTAACGAACCGTGGTGCTCTGCTCGGCCATCACCTGCTTGGCTTCCTCCTCGAGAATCGCCCGCTCGATTTTGAGCTCGTCTGCGACGGTGGCCAGCGGCACCATCACCTTGGGCATTACCTTCACACCGTCGCGGATGCAGGCACAGGCGGCTTCGAAGAGGGCGCGGGTCTGCATGCGCACCAACTCGGGCATCAGGATGCCCATGCGAACACCCCTCAAGCCGAGCATCGGATTCTGCTCGTGCAGTCGGTCCACTGCGCTCAACATGCGCCGCTTTTCCGCCACTTGCGAGTCCAATGCTGCGCTCTGCTGGTGTTGAAGCTGCGCCTCTAGCTGGGCCAACTCGCGCTCGAGCACGTCGCGGTGGGGAAGGAACTCGTGGAGCGGCGGATCGATGAGCCGGATGGTGACCGGGAGCCCGTCCATGACGGTGAAGAGGCCAATGAAGTCCTGACGCTGCATGGGCAAGAGCTTCTGGAGCTCGGTCGCGCGCTCCTCGGGCGTGTCAGCCAGAATCATCCGCTGAACGATGGGCAACCGCTCAGCCTCGAAAAACATGTGCTCGGTGCGGCACAGGCCGATGCCTTCGGCGCCAAGCTGCCTCGCGCGCTCGGCATCACGCGGGTAATCCGCGTTGGCCCAGACCCCGAGCTTTCGCACCTGGTCCGCCCACCACAAGAGCTCCAAAAGGAATTCGTCGGCCACATCGGGCACCACGGTTTGGAGCTTGCCGGCAAAAACCTCGCCGCTGGTTCCGTCGATGGAAACCCAGTCGCCCTCCTTTAGGACCCGCCCGCTGGGCGCGGTCATCTGCCGCTCGGCTGCGTCGATTTTGAGCGAGCCTGCCCCCACCACGGCGGGCTTTCCGAACTGGCGTGCCACCAGAGCGGCGTGGCTGGTTCTGCCCCCTTGGCTGGTCAGCACTCCTTGTGCGGCCAATAAGCCGTGGACATCGTCCGGCCTGGTTTCTGGACGCACCATGATGACGGGTCGCCCCTCGCGCCCCCAGAGCTCGGCGCGGTCCGCGTCAAAGACAATTTGGCCAATGGCAGCGCCGGGCGACACGTTGAGTCCGGTAGCCAAAAGGGCCGCTTCATCTTTTGCTCGCTTGCGCGATCCGACCTCGAATTGTGGGTGCAGGAAATAATCGACGTGTAATGGGGATACGCGCAAGATTGCCTCGTTTCGCGTAATGAGGCGCTTTCTCACGCTTTCCACGGCAATACGGATAGCTGCCTGTGCTGTGCGCTTCGCATCGCGTGTCTGCAAAATCCACAATTTGCCGCGTTCGACAGTGAACTCGATGTCCTGCACCTCTCGGTAATGGCTCTCGAGCAAGTGAGCGATGCGGCTGAGCTCGCGGTAGGCATCGGGAAGCACTTTGGCCATCTCTGCGATGGGCAACGTCGTGCGCGTGCCCGCTACCACGTCTTCCCCTTGCGCCCGCATCAGAAAGTCCCCTTCGAGCTGGTCTTCCCCGGTGGTGACGTTGCGTGTTGTAAGTACCCCGGTTCCGGAGTCTTGCGCGAGGTTTCCGAACACCATGGTGACCACGTTCACCGCGGTGCCGAGGCCGTGCGGAACACCCGCTGCCACGCGGTAGTCGAAGGCTCGCTTGGCGTTCCACGACTTGAAGACCGCTTTCACTGCGAGCTCGAGCTGCTCAAAAGGTTCCGCCGGGAAAGGCCTGCCCGCGGATGACTGAACCATGCTCTTGAACGCCCGGGTGAGCGCTTCCAGGTCCTCGCCGGGCAAATCGGCGTCGTTGGAAACGCCGCGGCGTTCCCTGTATTCGGTCAGCAGCGTTTCGAAGGGTTGGTCCGGAATTCCCAGCACCACCGACCCGTACATCTGAACCAAGCGGCGGTAGGCGTCGAACGCGAAACGGCGGTCGCCAGTGAGTTCGGCCAAACCTTCGACCGTCTCGTCGTTGAGCCCAATGTTGAGCACGGTGTCCATCATGCCGGGCATCGAGACCTTTGCTCCCGAGCGGCACGCCACGAGCAGCGGACTTTTCGGGTCGCCGAATCGTTTTTGGGTGGTTGCTTCGACCTGTTGAATGGCGCCCAACACTTGGGCCCAGAGCTCGAGAGGAAAGTTACCCCCTGACGCCAGAGTGGCGTTACACGCGGCAGTGGTGATCACGAACCCAGGAGGCACCGGGAGTCCGATCCGCGTCATTTCGGCAAGGTTTGCCCCCTTCCCACCCAGCAGTGCCTTGACCGCGTTCCAGGAGCCAAGAGCCCCTTGGACCCGTTCGAGCTCGCTCAGCAGGTACACGTACTTCCGCGTTCCGGTGCTCCGCAGACCAGCGACCGGCTCTAACCGGGTTGCTGCGCTCTTTTTCTGAGTCATGGTCCTGTGCGCTTACGACCTGCGAAAAAACATGCGTTGTCGGAGAAAGCGACGCAAGCTGTGCGCGAGAGCCCGAGGCTCTCTTGCGCTTTGGCGTGGTGAAGCGAAATGGCGCTAGCGAGCTCCTTGAGGTTGCCGAGCACGCCCTGCCTATCCGGGCGCGAAAGGCCGCGCTCGATATCCCTGAGGAGGTCGCGAATGGGCCCCTGCTCGCGCCTGAGAGACCGGCTGGTAGTGCGCTGGCCTGCAAACGGGCCGTCCATCTGGGGAAACAACACCTCTGCTTCGAAACGCAAATGGGCCCGTAGAGCCCTCGAAAAAACCGTAAAAACACCGAGGAGAGCGGCGT
>DASXTY010000967.1:0-2558 GCA_036505155.1 Polyangiaceae bacterium
ATCCGTCCCCGCACGTGGCCATCCAAAAAGCGGAGCCGTTCGGAGAGGATGGGGAGCAGATGATCGCGAAGCGAGCTGCCGCGTGACATCCACTGGTAGTAGTTTCGCCCGCCGTGTTGGTATGGGCCGTACAGACGCGAGCCTGGAACGGCGTCCACAAGCCATTCGAAGATCTCTCGGTGCCGCGTGTGCATTCTCAGGGTGACCTGCGCTTTCCGGCCGTCTCCGCCAAAGTGCCCCTCCCCCACCAGAAGCCCGACCAGAAACCCTCTTTCGAAGTCATCCACCGTCCAACGATAGTCGGTGGTGTTTCACCGTCAAGTTTCTCGTGAAACGGCGCTTTTCTCGTGAAATGGCCATTTTAGGAGGTTGCTCGGCCTCACCCGGGGTGTTTCACCGTCAAGTTTCTCGTGGAACATTTCGACTCCCCGCTCCTTCGACCAGGCTTCGCGACCGCTCCGGCCCCGAGTCCGTACTAGTGTGCTGAGTCCGTCGATTGCATCAATGACGGTCAGCACATTAGCAAAATTCGCGGAGCGAATTTTCTCTGAGGGTGCGGCAGGAGGAGAGGGGCGCGAGGCGCCCCGGACACTTGCGCAACAGCACCGACCCCTAAAAACGCTGGACCCACCCACGCGCTCCCGCAGTTCGCAACGCGAGGTGGTACCTTTTGCGCCCGACCATGCGCGCCTATTCCGCGAATCGCCTGCAGTCACTCGAGCAGCAGGGACGACTGCGGCGCACCCGGATCGTTGAGCCCCTCGACGGCCGCACCGCCCGGGTAGACGGGCGCGAGGCGGTGCTGATGTGTTCCAACGACTATTTGGGCTTGGCGCGGTGCGCCGAGCTCGCCGAAGCCGCCGCCCAGGGTGCCCGTCGATGGGGCTCGGGCTCCGGTGCATCGCGGCTCATTAGCGGAACCCTTCCAGTGCACGTGGAAGCGGAGGAGCGGCTCGCAAGGTTTCTTCACGCCGACGCCGCGCTGCTCTTTCCCAGTGGGTATCACGCGAACCTCGGAGTGCTTTCGGCGCTGGTGGAGGAGGGTGACGACGTGTATTCGGACCGCCTGAACCACGCGAGCCTGATTGACGGTTGCCGCTTGTCGCGCGCAAAACTGCACATTTTTGCCCATCGCGATATGGCTTCACTCGAAAGCGAGCTCGCCAAGCGCGCGGGCGACCGACGCGCCTGGATCGTCACCGAAACACTTTTTTCAATGGACGGCGACCTCGCCGATCTCCCGGCGCTCTCGACTCTCGCCCAACGATGCGGGGCGTTTCTGCTGGTTGACGAAGCCCATGCGTTGGGCGTCTTCGGGCCTGAGGGGCGGGGATTGAGCGCGGCAGCGGGTGTGCGTCCAGACATAATTGTGGGCACATTGGGCAAAGCGTTTGGTTGCGCTGGTGCATTCGTGGCCGGGCCGAGCGAGGCGATCGATTTACTGGTGAACCGAGCTCGCACTTTCGTGTACACGACTGCGATTGCGCCCCCGGTCGCCGCCGCGGTCGCAAAAGCGGTGGACCTGGTAAGAGCGGCCGAGGCACAACGCGCCCATCTGTACGAGTTGGGCCTGCGCGCGCGCTCGCGGCTAAATCACGCAGCTCATGCCGGGCTGGCCGGCTCGAGTCCCATCATACCGATCGTGCTCGGCGGCGAGCGGCGCGCTCTCGAGATATCCGAAGCGCTGCTCATGCGGGGCTATTTCGTGGCCGGCATACGCCCCCCCACCGTGCCGGCGGGAACCAGCCGCCTTCGACTGACGCTCAGCGCAGCCCACTCGTTCGACGACGTGGACGGGTTTTGCAATGAGCTCGAAGACCTTCTCAGGGCGACGCCTTAACCCGTCCCGCTTCGAGGACCAGACGCCGCGCGTCAAGTCCATCCGCCCACTCGGTGCTGTGACTCGCCACGATGATGAGCGCGCCCCGCTCTTTTTCCTCTCGCAGGACCTGGAATAGGCACGCACTACTCTCCGAGTCCAATCCGGTCCAGGGCTCGTCGAGCAGCAACACCGATGGTTTCGCCACCAAAACACGCGCGATCGCGATCCGCTGACGTTGCCCCCTGGAAAGTGTCCCCACCCTGCGATCGCCAAAAGCCTCCGCGCGAACCCTCCCCCGCACTTCCCGCCACGCCGGCCCGGGATGTATCCCATGCAGTAAGGCGTATAGTTCTACATTTTCACGTCCAGTAAGCTCCAGGTAGCAATGCGACTCGTGTGCCACCCAGCCGATCTGCCCTCGAGCAGCCTGCAGGTCGGAGCCCAATGGCAGGTAGCGGATACTGCCGCTCGTCAGCCGAAGCACGGTTCCTATCACGGCGAGAAGCGTGCTCTTACCGGCGCCATTCGGCCCCTCGAGGAAGGTCACCGTACCGGCCTCGAAGTTCGCGCTCACCCGGCGGAGCGCCAGCGTCGCCCCAAAGCGGCGGCTGACCTCCTCCACCTCGATGCGATGGATGCCGGACACCATTTTTGGGTAACACACTCCCCCTCCACCGTAGAAATGCCCCTCAGGCTGCCCTCGGACCGCTCGAAAGCCCGTGGTTCGGACACCCGA
>DASXTY010000968.1:0-1983 GCA_036505155.1 Polyangiaceae bacterium
ACGGAGCCTCGCCCATTGTCGAGCGGTCATGGAGACGGCGCCAAGCTCGACGCGCACCACAATCGGCGATTCAACCAGTGCTTCGACCAGAGCCGATGGGGTGTGCTGGTCGTCCGCAGCTTGTGCGCCCGTCAATTGGTCTTGCGTAGGTTCTTCGGTGTCCATACTCACACTGACCTCCCTTTCTCCTACCACGATGGTTCCGTCCCGCGAGAGCAGAACCGCCGCTCCCGTCTCGCCGGTGGGCGCACACAACGCCGCCCGGCCGCAAAGATCCGAGTCCAGCCACCAGCCCGCTCCCGGCATCCAAGCGTCACCGACCTCGAGCCGAGTCAGGTCTTCGCGCCGCGCGCAGGAAACGCCGGCCACCAGGGGAAGCTGAATCTCGAGCTCACCCAAGCCGGTGAGGGAGACGGATTCTCGAGCGTCGCTTGGCTCGAAGCGCGCGCGCACCGCCAGAAAAATTTCGAACGGCTGATCATTGAACAGCAATGTTGCCGAGGCAGTTGCGCTCTCCCCGTCGGGCTCGGTTCTTTCGAAAATGCGCAGGGCCGTTCTGCCACCGGCGCGCCGTGCGGCATCCAGCACCAGCGCGCTGAGCGCGCCCCGTAGCCTCGCGTCGAGGTCCGCGTTGGGGAGATTCGGTTGCACCGGTCTACCGAGCAGCCGGCTCAGCGCCATCGAGCACAGAGCCGGGTCGATTCCAAGCGCGATCACCGCCGATCCATCCACCAGCTCGAGCTCGATGTTTCTGCCCGGCTGAAGCCCCCGACTTCTCCCGCGCTCATGGAGCACCACGTCCACTCGCCCTCCGAGCGTTTGGCCAATGGCCTCGCTCAACCGATCGATTTTCAGCGCCCGTTCCACCACCTCCCGCGCCCGCGTCCACGCGCGGCAGGCGGCCCAAGTCGTCTGCTCCAAGGCGTTCCAGGGGTATGGCGCAATCCGAGTAGGTTCCAAAACGGGATATCCACAGGCGTTCCACAGCGTGTGGAAAAGCCCCCGTCGCAGCCGGGAACGGCTCATGTTAAGGTAGGACAATGTCAAGGTCTTCGAAAGCCTCCCTGACCCCCCGACATTTTCACTGCCGGCTGCCCGCCGCCTTGATCCTGCCCCTGGCCCTTGCCGCGCTCCCCGGTACGGCCGGCGCGCAACCCGCGGCCGGGGCTTCCCCAGCCGCTCAGTCCAGCGGCCCCAAGAAGGACCCCAAGGGCATCAAGGGCATCAGCCCGTTTTGGGAAGCGGTGAAAAAGGGGGACAACGCTTTCGTTGCCCGAGATTTCGACGGGGCGATTGCACAATACCGCACAGCGCTGACGAGCGAGCCGCAAAACCCGCTCGGCCACTACCGACTTGGCGAGGCGCTGCTCGCAAAAGGAGACATGGCGGAAGCCGAGGCATCCTGGCAGGCGGGCCTGCGCTTCGTGGGTAAGGATCACACGCTGCACGCCAAGTTGCTGTTTGTCTTGGCGGACTTGCAGGAACGCAAAAAGGCATACGCTCAGGCCACGCAGGCATGGGACGGTTATGAACAGTTCGCAAAACAGCAGTCCTCGGCAAAAACCTACCCGGCGACGGCGCAAGATCGCAAGCAGCGCATCGAGCAGTGGCAACAACTTGTCACCCAATACGATGAGGTGCGCAAACGCATCGAGCGGCGACTCAAAGAGGCCGACGAAAAGGCGCGCAAGGACGGACAGACCACGCCGAAATAGCCTTCAGCTGTCAGCACACTAGCGCATGAAAATCCTCAGCGAGAGCATTCGCGACGGAGAACCCATCCCCGCAAAAAACGCCATGGGCAAGTATCATGGCGAGACGCACGCGACGTTTGCCGACAACCTGAGCCCCCACATCAGCTGGGCCGATCTGCCCGACGGCACCAAGTCGCTGGCCCTTTTGTGCGTCGACGGCGACGCGCCGACCAAGCCGGACGATGTAAACCAGGAAAGTCGCCTGGTTCCCTGGGATTTACTGCGCGCG
>DASXTY010000969.1:0-4005 GCA_036505155.1 Polyangiaceae bacterium
ATGGCCAGCGGCTTTCATGAGCTGATGCGAAGAGTTGAACAACCCAATGCCGAACAAAGGGCTGCTTACGTGCGGTTGCAGAGGCTGCTCGCTGCTCGCCGAAACTCCTCCGCGCCAAAATCCAACGCGCAAAGTTTGCTAGATCAGCTCGCCAGGCTCCATGAATTGTACCCCGCGGGGATGCTGGACCCGAAGTGGGTGACCGAGGTTCGAGGTGACGGCGCTGAGGGGCGGGCCCCTCGCCACCGGGAGCAGATGATTCAGGAGGCCCAAGCGCGGCTTTCCTGCTCAGCTCTCGATGCGCTCCTAAGTAACTCCCATTACGGGCAGCTCTGGGACCATGTCCTCACCGTCCTCGGTCACACCGATCTGGTGCCGGCGATTCAGCTCAAGAAGCCGAAGTCCCTCCACAACGACCAGCTGCGGCCTCTGGCTCTCGCTGTCCGCGAGCTACTTTACGGGACGGCCACATATGAGCAGCGCTTCGATCGCTACCTCGGCGCTTTGGCTGAAGTTTTCGGCGAGCCCGCCCGTTGGGAGTTGGCAACGGCGCTTTCAGCGGTGGTGCACCCCGCCCAGCACGTGTGCGTTCACCTGATGCCTTTCCGACAGCAGCTCAAGGCGACCGGTACTCGCGGGTCAGCCGGAGCTCGAGCGAGCAGCGCGGATTATGCGAGGTTCTTGGGTGTCGCACGCTTGGTCGCTAATAAGCTTGCCGAGCAGGGTGAGGTGCCGCGCGACTTGCTCGACGTGCACGACTTCATTCGCATCACACAGAAACCGGCTACCAAAGCCCGGACTGTCAGCAAGAAGATCAGCGCAGCGCGGGTTCTAGCTCAGCCTTCCGCAGAAAATTGACCGGCCGAGCGCCGGGGCGGGATCAGATCGAGTAACGAAGTGCTGGAGGCGAGTCGTAACCGCTCGTGAAATGGTCGTTCTTTGGATCCACCGGCGCTAGTATCAGCCGCCTGGGAATCGGCGGGTGGCAAGCGGGGGGCTCGGGGCCCTGGGGAGCGGGACCTTCGAGCAATGACGACTACGCCATCGCCGCTATCCGACGGGCTATACAAGGCGGAGTGAATTGGGTGGATACCGCGGCAGGATATGGGCTCGGTCATTCCGAGGAGGTTGTGGCGCGTGCGCTTGGTCCGTTTCGGGTGGGAGAAGACGTCTTCGTATTCACCAAGTGCGGGCATCCGTGGGACCCCCCGGACCAGATCCGCACCGACTTGCGGCCGGACTCCATCCGACGGGAATGTGAAGGGAGCCTTATTCGTCTAGGCGTTGAACGCATCGACTTGTACCAGTTCCATCATCCCGATCCCTCCACGCCCATCGAGGAGTCGTGGGGAGCCATGGCCGATCTGGTAGATGAGGGAAAAGTTCGCTGGGCGGGCGTCTCGAACTTCGACCTCGAGCTGTTGCAGAAATGTGAAAACATTCGGCACGTGGACTGCGTTCAGCCGGAGCTCAACTTGCTGCGACGACAAGCGCGGCAAACGGTGATTCCGTGGTGCCGATCGCATGGCAGCGCGGTCATCGTGTACTCTCCGGCGGCCTCGGGGCTGCTCACCGGTGGAACCGATCGACAGCGCCTGGAATTGCTGTCGGCGGAGGATTGGCGCCGGGCTTCCGCAGACCGAATCCTCGAGCTTCTGGAACGCCTGAAGGCGATATCCGATCGATGGGGCACACCAGTAGGCGCACTCGCCGTTGCGTGGACGTTGGCCGTCCCCGGCGTGAGCGGCGCCATTTGCGGCGCCAGGCGCCCCGGTCAGGTGGAGGGTTGGATCCCCGCTGGAGACATCGAGCTCGATTTGGCGACGGCAGCGCAAATCGATTCGGTGGTCGCGGCTCTGGATTTTTGAGTCCTCACCGGAATCGGTGCGGGCTTCTGCGGCGGAGCTTGCCTCCGGCCATGGCCCTGCTCAAATGCCGCACATGTTCACTCGGCATCATCGCGCGCGGCGGATCATGACTTGGTTCTTGAGCACGGTGCTCTCGGCGGCCGTCCTCACCGTGCTCACACCGGCTTTTGGGCAGACCGACCAGACCGAGCCGGCTAAGCCCGTGGTGAGAAAACGACCCGCGGTCAGGAGCAAAGTTCCCAAAAAAGGAGCGGCGGATGCCGGGCAAGCAACCGCCGAAGCGCAGGCAGATGCTTCGGCTGGAGTAAAAGCTGCTGAGGCTGCGGCGACCGTCACCGCGACGGCGACGCCACCGGTCGCCGTGGCGCCCAGTGCGCCCCCCGTTCCGTCCGCGACGACGACCGCGCATCCTGTCGCAAGCGGCGGCGGCAGCGAAGTGCGCCTGCACGATATCCCGGTGTTCGTCGTGCGGGTGCCACACGAATCGCAGAGCGCAGCCGATCGGGCCAAAGCCGCTTCGCAGGCGCTAGACGACGCTTCGAGCGTGGATCCCGCGAGTGTCCGTGCAGAACAGCGCGCTGGAGTCGCAGTCATCTACGCCGGCGACACTCCGATCATTCAGCTGTTTGCCGAAGACGCAGCTGCGGCCGGAGACGCGTCTCTCGAAGTGCATTCGATGAGTGTCGCGGCCCGAGTGCGCAATGCGATCGAATCGGAGCGAAAGCGCACGGCGATTGCCAAGACCATGCTGAACTTTGCATTGGTCATCTTTCTCGGGCTGCTGGCGGTTTATCTGCTGCGCAAAATTCGCGACCTTTCCAAGCGCTTACAGGCGTGGCTGGAAGCCAACCCGCAGCGCCTTTCCGCGCTCCGCCTGCGTTCTTTCGAAGTGGTCGGATCGGCGGCGCTTCGCGGCATCGTGGGTTTTTCGGTGGGAGCCGGTAAGTGGATTGCTCAGATCAGCGTGGTGTACGCCTATCTTTTGGTGGCCTTTTCGCTGTTCGCCGCCACCCGGCGTTTCAGCGAAAAGCTCAGTGGTTTTGTGCTCACTCCGCTTTCGGACTTGACCAGCCGCATCGCCTCCGCCATCCCGGTGTTGACGGCGCTGTTAGTTGCCACGGCCGCGATAGTGGTGCTGCTGCGGTTCGTGCGGCTCCTGTTCATCGCAGTGGCGAGCGGCGAAATGCGTATCGAGTGGGTACCGGCAGAGCTAGCGGAGCCGACCAGTCTCTTATTGCGAATCGGCATCGTCTTGGCTGCGATCGTATTTGCCGCACCCATCGTGACCGGCGGAACCGAGGGTGTGCTGGCTCGATCGGGAACCATCGCGCTGGTGGCCCTCGCCCTGGCGAGCACGCCGATTTTGGCTTCGGCACTGGTGGGCATCACGGTGGTATACCTACGGCGACTTCGCGCCGGTGAGTTTGCCGAATTTGGCGGACGCTTCGGGAAGGTGCAGAGCATGGGCCTGCTCGAGGTGTGTCTCATCGATCGCGAGGGTTGCGAAGTGCGCGTTCCGCACCTGCTTTCACTGTTCACGCCCACACGAGCGCTGGGACCATCACCGCGCGTGGGGATCAACGTGTTCGTGGACCCCAAATCTCCACATCAGACGGTGCGCGGAACCCTGCTCAGCGCAGCCGCTGCCACCGGCGAATTCGCCACCGCCGAGCTCGTGAGTTTGGACCTTGAGTCAGCACATTACCGGGTATCCGTAAGCTCTGCCGCACCCGACGCGGCGGGCACGCTTTGGAGCTCAGTTTTGGCGGCTCTGGTTCAGTCCCGAATCGGGCTGGGTCGAGGCCGCGAACGCACCTGACACGTTTCGCCGCGGGCGTCAGCCCCCGTTTGGTGGGGCGCTCGGAAGTCATCGCTCGAGAAAGTTGTGTAACGCGCCTCTTGACCCCGGGCTCAGACCAGCCTAGGTGGAGGGCGGTTTCACAAGAAAGGAACCTCTTTGATGTCCAAGCCCATGTTCGCCACCGCCGTCATTCTGATGAGTTTCGCCGCAGCGTGCGGCGGAGGCTCGTCGGAGCCACCGAAATCGCCCGAGTCGGCTGCAGCCGAGCCCGCAGCGCCGCCGCCCGCGCCGCCAGCGGAAGCTCCACCGCCGGCAGAAGCTCCCAAGGCAGAAGCT
>DASXTY010000970.1:0-3455 GCA_036505155.1 Polyangiaceae bacterium
GCCCCGTTTTGGGCGACGGCGGGTATTTGATCGAGCTCGAAAGACGCGGGTACGTGCACAGCGGGTCGGACCAGGAGAAGGTCGGAACCGGACGCGGCAGCGGCACGTTCACTCCGGAAGTGGCCATCGAGCACCCGGCTGCGTTGCGCGGCCTGCACGAAGAGTTCCTGCGCGCGGGCTCTCGAGTGCTCCAGGCGCTCACTTTTTTCGCGACTCGCGCTAAGTTGGACCGCGCCGGGTACGGACAAGAAACCGAGGACATCAATCGGGCCGCGGTCCGGATTGCCCGTGAAGCCAGCGGGAGCGCGGCGCTGGTGGCCGGCTCGGTTTCGCGCACGCAGCTCTTCGAGCGCGAAGGGCCATCGGCCGCCGCGCACGTGCGCGACTTACTCCGGGAGCAAATCGGCTTTTTGAAAGACGCCGGCGTAGACTTTCTGATCCTGGAGACGTTTTTTCATTTGGCGGAAATGCGCATCGCTTTGGAAGAAGCTGCGCGGAGCGGACTTCCCTACATCGCCACGTTTTCTTTTCGGCCCGCGGTGGACCAGACGACCGACGGGGCGTCGGCCGAGGAGGCTGCGCAAGTGGTTGCGGGCGCCGGCGCCCTGGCAGTCGGTGCCAACTGTGAGCAGGAGCCGTCCCGGATGCTCCCCGTGCTAAGGCGGATGCGCGGCGTGCTTCCGGAAGGCGTAGGCCTCGCCGCTCAGCCTGCTGCCCTGCGAACCACAGACGAGCGCCCGTATTTCACGGGTATGCCCGAGTTCCCGGACGCGCTCGAGACCATCCAGATCCCGCGACGGGCCTTTTTGGAGTTCGGACGGATCGCGCGCGCCGAGGGAATCCACTTCGTAGGCGGTTGTTGCGGATGCAACGCCGCGTACATCCGCGCTCTGGCAAACGGGCTATCGCAAGATTAGCCTTCAACATCGGCTGGTTGTCAAAACGCGTAACCGATGGCCGCGCCCAAGTAGGCGATTTGAAGGTGGGCGTTTCTGCCCGAACCCTCCACTTGGGAGCGATTGAGCACCACACCCATGCCGCCGAAAGCGTAGAGAGAGAATCCTGAGAATTTCCGGAGCTCGAAGCCCATGTCGATATTGAACCAATACGCCATCACTTGCTTATGGTTACACGAGCTGTCCGGTAAGCAGATGACGTCACCGACTGGGTAGTTCCCGAATGAAAATCCTGCGGATGCGGCAAACGCGGTTTGTTTTCCTCCCAGGCGCAAGCGGGGCATGACGGCAAACTGCGGCGCACCCCACCATCCAAGCCCGGCGCCTGCCGCGATACTGAAGAGTGGGACGGGGCTTACGTCCATGGCCGCGCCGAGCTCGCCGTACGGCGTACCTATCCCCGCTACACCGAAGATGGCGATGGGCCGCGCCGCCCATGCTGATTCCTCCTGAGCCTGCGCGCGGGCCGGCGTCAAAACTAAAATGAAAACGGCGATCGCGAAGAGGACGAGGAAACGCATGAGCCGATTATGGCGACTGAAGGCCGGTTTACAGAAGCCTGTTCTTTGCCGTGCCGTTCACTCCGCAGGCATCGCCCACGGCCGCGCCTGCGTCGGTCGCCTTTCACGGGTGAGCCAGTCGAAAACCACGGCGGCCCATTGCTCGCGGGCTTGCATGGTCGGGTGGACGCCGTCAGACACGCGCTCCATATCGTGCACCAACTCATTGGTGTCCATGAATCGGCACGGCGCGCAGTTGTCTCGGATCACCTGTAGAACGCCAGTGTCTCGTTCCCAGAGCGGCGGGGCAATCCAAACGCAGGGTCGGCCCTCGAACTGCGCAACCAACCGGCGGACGGCCCCGGCGCGTCCCTGCGGGTCGACAATTTCGAGCTCGTTCGCCCCGAGCGTCACCAAAATCAGATCCGGATGGAAGGTTGCGAGATATTTCGGGACCAGCTTGCCCCACGCCCAGGTTGGAATGAAGCTCGCCGTTTGATAGCGGAGCACCGATCGCACTCCTGATCGCTCGAGCTGCTTACCCAACGCAATCCCGAGCGCCCCTGCAAAAGAATCGCCGATGTGCAGCACGGTCGTGCCCTTTGGCACCGGCGGAGAAGACGAAAGCGCGCTCTGGCGCGCATCTTCTGGCACCCGACGCGTTGCTTCTCTCGGTGGCGACCACAGCGATGCCGGCTCCGCTCTCCTGGTGGATGCGGGCGCAGCCGACAAGGCGGATGAAGTCAGGACCGGTGATTGGGACTGCCGGAGCGGGCTTCTTAACGGGCGATCGGCGGCTTTGGCCCCAGCACAGGCCGTCACCAGGCCTAAAAAAGCTACGGACAACAAGCCGAGTTCCAACCCACGCCGACGTCGCGATTCGTACATCCAGCCTGGCTACTTACCAGGTTTCTCCCTCGGTGCGTGCCCCCCGCGTAACGAAACGCGTGTGGCCGCTCCGGATGACTGGCGCGGCAGTCAGCGTCCAAATTGGCGTCGCGAGTGGACGTGACGCCGTTAGGGTCAACGGGCTCCGGTGGTTGCGTCGGCGTGGCCTCTAGAACACAGCCGTGTCCCGCCACTTCCACGCGTCCAACGGCGCAGCGCGGCGCTCCCGGCGGCGCACAGCGGAGCGAGTTCCAGAGTTGGCCTCTCGGGCACTGTCTGCCCTCCACCGCATATTGGCAGCGAGCGCCGTCATGGGTGCGACCGTACGGGCATTCGACGCTGGGCGGTGTTCCGGCACAGCGAAAGCCAAGGTGGGAACCCCATTTGTTCGGGTTCTCGCGATTGCGGAGACGCGGGTCCATCCACTTGTCGAAACGACGACTCCAGCCGCCCCCGCGGTACACTTTCGACCATGCTAGAACCGGCGGCCACGGATAAGCTCCAAACCAATCCTCGGTCCATTCCCACACATTGCCGCTGATATCGTAAAGCCCGAACGCTCCAGCCTCGAAGCTTTTTACCGGGCACGTGCCTTGGTGCTTCCAGCACGCATGTCCGTCGGGATTTTCGTCCCCCCACGGATATTTCAAATCGCGGTCGCCTCCTCGCGCAGCGTACTCCCACTCGACTTCGGATGGGAGTCGGGCGCCCCGCCAGCGACAATAGGCTTCGGCTTGGTGGAAGCTCACACAGTTTACCGGGTGCAACCGACGTGTCTCGAGCGGCCGACCAGCTTGCGCGTTGCAGTGCGGCCGATCATCGTGTGCAGGCTCGCACACCGCGGCAGCTACACATTTTTGATACTCTGAAACGGTGACCTCGGTGAGGTCGAGACAAAACGCAGCGACTCGCGTGAGGAAGCGCGGCCGCTGCTCAGTGCTGTTGGTAGCAAGATCCGAGCCGACCGAAAATGGTCCTCCCGCGATCTCCGCCATATTTCCGGGGCAAGCCGCAAGAGTGGGAGCGGGGGTCGCTGCGCGTTGACCGGCCGCATCCCGCTCCGCCGCTGGCTTCACGCGGTGTCCCGCCCCTAGGGCGGGTGGCAACGCCG
>DASXTY010000971.1:0-9579 GCA_036505155.1 Polyangiaceae bacterium
TCGCCAAACCTTCCTTGCTCAGCGAGTCGCTGACCAATACCGTAGCCATCACGAGCCCCGCCTGAAGTTATGCATGAGCTCCGCCAGAGCTCGCGCCCATTCCATCGAGGCCGCGTTGTAGACCGAAGCGCGCACCCCCCCAACTGACCGGTGCCCTTTGAGGCCCACCATGCCGCGGGCCAGCGCTTGAGCCAAAAACTCCGCTTCTAGCTCGGGGGTTGGAAGGTTGAAGACGATGTTCATGGTCGAGCGGCTTTCCGGCTCGATAGGCGATAGATAGAGGTCTTTGCGGGCGTCGATGGCCGCGTAGATGAGATTGGCCTTTTCGCGATTGTGCCGTTCCATAGCCGAGAGGCCGCCCGATTTTTTCACTTCGGCCAGCACGTTTCGATACAGATACACCGAGAACGTCGGCGGGGTGTTGTAGAGTGAATTGGCCTCTGCGTGTGCTCCGTACTGCAAGATGGCGGGGATGTCTTTGCGGGCGCTTTCAACCAGATCTTTGCGGGCGAGGACCAGGGTGAGCCCGGAGGGGCCGAGATTTTTTTGTGCCCCGGCATAAATCAAAGCGAATTTCGACACATCGAGGGGCCGCCACATGATGTCGCTCGACATGTCCGCCACCAGCGGGACGTTCCCGCTGTCGGGGAATTGATGCCACTGGGTTCCTGCGATGGTGTTGTTGCTGGTGATATGCACATAGGCAGCGCTCGGGTCCAAGTCGAGCTCTTTCGGCTTGGGTATCCGACGAAATTGGCCGTTTTCTTTGGTGGTGGCTCCAATGCGCACCCGGCCCACGCTTTTGGCTTCTTTTACTGCTTTTTCGGACCAGTAGCCGGTGACGATGTAGTCGGCGCTTTTTTCCGGTTCGAGCAGATTCATCGGCACCATTGCAAACTGAAGACTCGCACCGCCCTGCAATAGGAGCACGTGGTAGTTGTCGGGCACCGCCAAGAGCTCGCGCGTGAGCGCGATGGCTTCGTTGTGCACCGCCTCGTAGGCCTTGCCGCGATGGCTGTGCTCGATGACGCTCATGCCGGTGCCCTCCAGATCGAGGAGCTCTCGCTGTGCCCGCTCCAGCGCGGCAAGCGGCAAGGTGGCGGGCCCGGGGTTGAAATTCATTACTCGTGTCATGGCTATCCCTGCTGGCTTTTCACATAGCTCGGACAATGCCACGGCTCAAGGTTTCCCACGGTCGATGGCGTCAGGTGACAACGCGGTTCGGGTGTAAAGTGTGAAAAAACAGTCCAGTCGGTACCTTGGGGTAAAAAAACGTGGACTTTTGGGGCATCACTTCACCGGCTTCCGACACTTCACGAATGGTTGCGACCGAAGTTGGATTCATCAGAAAAAGCACCTGTCCCTCGCCCCGCTCCAGCGCTTCGCTTCCCTGACCGGCTTGCTGCAAGTAGCGCAGGTTGGTCTTGGCGGCCTGAGCTTCGGGGGTGATACCCAGAACATGTTCCAATAAGCCATCGTGCAAGAGGGCTACCGCCGTCTTTCGCACCACAGCGGGTCTTTTTCCGAGCGTGGGGTGTCGCCCAAAATCCACGTCAGACCTCGCGCGAAGCAGCGCCGCCCGCCCTCCCCTGGCCAACGAGCACACCGTCGGACCGTCAACACGGGCGAGTTGTGCCACCAGCTCCCCTACGTCTCCGACCACCGCAGTAACGGCGAACAGCTCGGCGGCGCGCTCGAGCAGTTGGTCGAAATCGAAGTCCTTCAATGAATGCACGAGCCTGTGAGTTGGAAAAACCACCAGACCCGGATCGTCACCGTTGGCTAGCAGAGCAAACGTATAGTGGTGTTCGGCGCGTACATCCGGCGACGCCCCGCCGGCCCGCGCCTCGCGCTCGATTTCTTCGGATAAGGCCACAGCGGTCTCGTAGCGGTGGTGGCCGTCGGCAATCAAGAGCCGGCTCTTTGCAATCGCGCTGGTTATGTGAGCCAGCGCCCGCTGGTCGCGGATGCGCCCTAGTTGGTGCGAAACCCCATCATGGGTCGAAAATTCGGCAAACGGCTGGCCCAGGTCCAGATCCGCATCCAGCGCCCGCTCCGGGTCCGAATACAACATGAACTGCGGGGACAGCGTGGCGCGGGTGGCTCGCGAAAGCGCCATGCGATCCAGCTTGGGTCCGGTCAACGTGCGCTCGTGCGGCAGCACCTCACGGTCGCTGAATGGCACCGCGCGTACCAGCGCAAAAAATCCCTTGCGCGTCAGGCTCGCCCCGCCTCCAGGCGGGCTGAAAGTCTGCGCGTAGCGCCAGAAGGCGGGCTCTTCATCACGAATCAGCACGCCCTGCGCCTGCCACTCTTCAAAGAGCCGCCGAGCGTTTTCATATCGAGCGTCTCCATCGCCTTCGGGCAAATCGATGTGCACGACATTTTTTGGATGTCGAGCGCCGAGCTCCTTTCTGAGCGCGGCGTCGATCACGTCGTAAGGAGGAGCCACCACCCGGGAGAGCAGTGACGGGTCGTAACGCAAGGGCTGGAGCGGCGCGATCTCGGCCATGGCGGCTTTCTGCCAGGATCCGGCGGGTTTTTCCAGTAGCACTCGCGGCCCTTGTTTTCAGTGTCCGAGTCCTCAATGTGGAAATCGGGCTCGATAGCGGCAGTTTAACCCGTGGATTGTCCACTGGGAGGAATGATGTTGTCATCTCGTCCAACTATTTCATCCCGCACCGTTTATTGACTGAGGAAACGCCCAGGCTATCCTTCTCGCATGGGCGAGCTTCGAGCCAAGCTCCTTCTAGAAAATCAGCGTGACCGCATTCTTGCGGATGCCGGACACCTGGATCCGGCCGCTGTCCGGCGGGTCGAGCTTGACGCACTGGTGGATACAGGCGCCGTAATGCTTCTTTTGCCGCAAGACGTGGTGGAAACGCTGGGGTTATCCCTGGACGGCAGAATCATCGTCACTCTGGCAAACGACGAGAAGATCGAACTGCCTCGAGCCCGCTATCTGTCAGTGACCTGCCAAAGCCGGCAGATGGACACCGATTGTTTGGTGGGGCCGCCGCGTTCGGAACCGCTTTTGGGTCAGCTCATCCTCGAGCGGCTCGACCTGGTTCTCGATCCCGCCAAGCAAACCGTTTCGCCGCGCCCCGAGTCGCCGTTTCTTCCCTCTCTCAAGTTGAAATAGCGCCGGGAGGTGCTGGGGTGTTGATTACCCGATGCTCGCCCCTAACCAAACGCTAGAAGCCGTTCGCGCGGACGCAGCATGTGAAGCGTTGGTTCAGCTGCTCAATCGTCACTGCACCTTCGCGTAACACTTTGAGACCCGCAGCCTCCACCGCGACCAGCGTGCTCGGTTGTCCACCCGGAGCGGCGCCTTCCGCAACCAACAGGCGACCCTGCTCTACGGGAACGCGAAAGGCAGCGCGCACTTCGGTGTCGCGGGTCGGCGGCGTTGCGCCCGGTGGGTTTGCGCTCGTCGCTGTGAGCGGGCGGCCGAAGGCGCGCACGACATCGGCGGCAAGACAGGGTCCCGGCAGACGCACAGCCACGGTACCGGCGTTGAGCAGGCGGCGATCGACTTGGGGCGAAGCGGGAAGCACAATGGTGAGCGGACCGGGCCAGAAAGCGTCCGCCAGCTCCTGAGCCAGGTCCGGCAACTCGAGAATCAGGGAAGACCATACCGCGCGATTCGGGAGCAAAATGGGTACGCCCTGGTGCGGGCCGCGCGGCTTCAGCGTAAACAACGCGCTCAGCGCTGCGCCGGACGTGACATCGGCGAGCAGTCCAAAAAAGGACTCGGTCGGAGCCGCAACTACCAGCCCCCGCTGGAGCGCCTCCACCGCCTTTTCCAGGCTCTCCACCCTCACCTACCGAGTGCGCGCCCGGCAATGTCGCGGCGAAACCTCTTGCCGGCAAACTGGACCCGATCGGCGGCTTGATACGCGCGGTCGCGCGCCTGCTCCAGGGTTTCGCCGCGCGCTGTCACACCGAGTATGCGACCGCCCGCTGTGACCAGACGGCGGCCGTCGAGCCGCGTTCCGGAGTGGTAGACATTCACTCCCGGGAGCTTTCGCGCGTCTTCGACACCGTCTATTGTCTCATCTTGAGATGTCGACTCGGGGTATCCGGGCGCCGCCAGCACCACGCACACCGCGTGCCCCTGATTCCACACCAGAAGATCCTCGCGGAGGTTTCCGCGAGCCGCCGCTTCCAGGGCATCCCCCAAGTCGCCCTCCATCACGTTGACCAGTACCTGGGTTTCCGGATCGCCGAAACGAGCGTTGAATTCTACGAGATACAACTCGGAGTCCGGCGTGACCATGATCTGCGCGTAGAGCACGCCTCGATACGGACAGCCCTCCGCGGCCATACCGCGCACGGCGGGCTCCAGTACCTCGGTTCGAACCCGCCGCGCGAGTTCGTCGGTGAGCAGAGGTGCCGGTGCATACGCTCCCATTCCGCCGGTGTTGGGACCGGTGTCGCCTTCTCCAATGCGCTTGTGATCTTGCGCCGACGGAAGGACCACGAGGCTTTCCCCGTCGGTGATGGCGTGAACGCTCACCTCGGCGCCTTGCAGGCGCTCTTCCAGCACCACGGTTTTACCCGCGACTCCGAAACGATGGCCCGACAACATGTCGAGCGCTATTTCACCCGCCTGCTGGTGACTCTCCGCAACCACCACTCCCTTGCCCGCGCAAAGGCCATCTGCCTTCACCACCGGCGGCTCGGAAAATTCGCCGACGGCGCGTTCGACACGAGCCGGGTCGCTGAGCGTGATGTGGCGCGCGGTGCGAATTCCGTGTCGAAGCGCAAAGTCCTTCGCGAAGGCCTTGGAGCCTTCCAGTCTGGCCGCTCGCTGACTAGGTCCAAACACGCACATCCCCGTCTGGGTGAGCTCGTCCGTCAAACCAGCCACCAGCGGAACCTCGGGTCCGATGACCACCAAGTCCACTCGATATTCGCGGGCCACATCCATGGGCGCAGCGTTGGTGCTGGATAGCCGCTTGTGCGCCAGATCCGGGGGCGGCTCTGCAGTTCCGCCGTTTCCGGGCGCTACGACCACCTCAGAAACCGACGGGGACTGGAGCAGCGCCAGCGCGAGCGCGTGCTCCCTTCCCCCGCCACCCACTACCAAAACTCTACGCCCGGCGGCCACCGGAGTCTTTCGCAGGCGGTGGAGCCGACGGCATGCGCGGCGCCACCACCGGCTTTGGCCGGGGCCGCGTGTGAGCGCGGCGCACCAGCGAGTCGCATAGCTCGATAAAACTTTTGCCCGCCACGCTCGCCGCTTCGGGAAACAAACTGGTTGGCGTCATGCCCGGCAGCGTGTTCACTTCCAGCAAGGTGACCGCGAGCGCTCCCGGCTGGTCACCGACCACGAAATCCACGCGGCACAGGTCGCGCACGCCCAGCGCGCGATGCGCCGCTACAGCAATTTCTTGCACGCGCGCGCTGAGCTCTCGGGAAAACGGAGCCGGGCATTGATGCTCACTACCGCCCGGCGCATAGCGCGAAGTGAAATCATACCAGTCGGCAGCTTTCGACACGACCAACGTGAGCGGCAGCGCGTGAGGAACCCCTTCGCCATCTTCGAGCACGCCACACGTCACTTCGTAGCCTTGCACCCAAGGCTCGACCAGCGCCGAATCGCCTCCGGACAGCGCGCCCTGAAGCGCGGCGACCAGCGCGTTCAAAGGATCCGAAGCGCGCAGTCGCTGAACTCCGATCGCCGACCCGCCCTGCGCGGGCTTTACCACCAACGCGGGACCTAGCACTGCCCGAAGTTCCAAGGCCCGCTCGTCGAGCGGTTCACCTGCTTGCACCACAACGTCGGGAGCTACGGGAAGGCCGGCAAGCCTAAATAGCTTTTTTGCATCCGGCTTGCTGGCCGCGAGCGCGCTCGCCAGCACACCCGCGCCCACGTAGGGCAAGTCGAGCACCTCCAAAAGGCCCTGCACGCACCCATCTTCGCCTAGCCTTCCATGTAGCGCCGGAAAAGCCACGGAATATCCGCCTTCACTCAGCGCCTTGGGCAGCCGACCGTCCAGCTCGAGCAACGTTGTTCGATGGCCAGCCGCCGCCAAGGCCCGCGCTACCGCGGAAGCGGAAACTCGGCTGACCTCGGCTTCGCTGGATGGCCCACCGGCCAAGACAGCAACCTTTAGGCCGTTTTCAGTCACTGCGAACCCTCGGGGGACCCAGGCTCAAAGAGCTCGAGCGCGATGCCAAGCTCTTGGCTTAACGTGAAGATGCGCTGGTCGCGGTAGAACTCGCCGAACACGATGCGCTTGAGGCCGGCGTTGGCGATCATCTTGAAACAACCAAAGCAGGGGGATGCCGTCACGTAGATATCCGAGCCGTCCAATCTCACGCCATTGCGTGCCGCTTGCACGATGGCGTTGGCCTCTGCGTGTATGGTGCGCACACAGTGTCCGTCCTCCATCAAGTGGCCCTCGTCCGAGCAGTGCGCCAGGCCTCGAATTGAGCCGTTATAGCCGGTGGCCAAAATCATGCGGTCCCGAACGATCACCGAGCCGACGTGTTTGCGGTCGCAGGTGGAGCGGGTAGCCACCTCGCGGGCGATCGCCATGAAATATTCGTCCCAGGTGGCGCGCTTTCGGTTCGACATGGCTCAGACTTCGACGCGGCCGTATACCGCGAACCGGCGGAGGCGACGAGAAGCTTGACCGAAGCGCCCTCACGTGGCTTGTTCCCCGCCGTGCCGCACCTGGTTCGGCGTTGGAAGCTGCCCGCGGCGGGCGCGCTGGGCGCCGCATTGGCCCTGGCAGGTCTGTACGCGGCAGCCGCCGGCTCCGATCGAACGGTTATCGAGCAAATACTTCGGAATCTCGAAGCATCCCCGAAGCATCAAGTCACTGCAGATGCGCTGCACAGCGCACGACAGGCGCTCGAGCGCGCCGACGGCGCTCGACGGTCCGGCGACACCAGGCACCCGCCGCTGCTCGAAGCGCTGGCGCGCCAATGGACGGAAATGGCGCGCGACCTGGTGCGCACAGCGGACACGGAGAGGGAGAGCGCGGAGCTCGAGAAGCAGGCCGCGGAGCTCGAAACCAAGGTGGTGCGAGCGCATGCGCTGGTGGAAGAGACCATGGCGCGTCAGCATCGCGCGCTCCAGAAGCTGAAAGAGCTGGAGTCTGGCCCGGCGCCCACCTCTCCGGCCCCTTCCCCACCCTCCAAGCGCGCTCCGGTGCGCGCCGTGGACGCGGGTGCCCAATGAATGTGCTCCAGCGCCGAAGCGCCCTGGCGGTGACGTCTTGTGCTCTGCTGGTCTGGATTCTTGCGTGCGCTCACACGCCGCGTCCCCGAGTGCTCTCCGACGCGGACGCTTTGCGACAAACACCCGCCATGAAAGAGTCGCAAATGCTCGCTCCCCAGGCCTACGCGCATGCGGAGCTGCTTCGACAACAAGCCGAACAGGCTCACCAAGACGGCGACCTGCCTTCGTCGCAAATCCTCGGCGAGCACGCGATTGCCGCGTATAACCATGCCTTCGTATTGACGCGCCTGGTGAAGGCCGACCAGAGACGAGCCCGCGCTCAGGGTGAGCTCGAGCGGGCCCGCTCGGAGTTGCAAAAGCTGGATGAACAGCAGAAGCGTTTAGCCGCCGAAGCCGAAGACCTGGAGACGCGCTACAAGGTAGCTCGCGATGCGCTGCCGCTTTCACCAAGCTCCCCGGCTTCTGCAGAACGGGAGAAGGCCCGGATCGAACAGGCTCGGGCTCTCTCCAGTCAGGCCCGGCTCCTGTGCATCGCAGCCCGAATGATCGACGCGAGAGCCGAGCAGCCGTCCAAAGACATCCAGGCGCTTGACGCTCTGGAAAAGGATTTTTCCAAGCAACCGGCGGGCGTCATTGATCGGGCCCGACAGCTGCGTGCAAGCTGCCTCAAGAGCGTTACTCTGGCGCGACGGCCAGCCATGGCTCGTGCGCCTCAATCGGGTGTGGCCGACACGCTGCTCCAGGAGCTCAGTAACGCGGGAAAACTGTTTCCCTTCCGAGACGACCGCGGAGTGGTGGTCACGCTGCGAGGAGTGTTTACTGCAGGCTCTGCTCCCGGACCCGATGCGGCGCAAACGCTGAGTTTCCTCGGTCGGATCGCCAAGGCGCACCCGAGCTTCCCCGTCCTGGTGGTTTTGCATACCTCAAAAAACGAGTCAGAAGCACCGCAGCGCGCTCGAGGCGAAGCCATTGCGCGCGCCCTCCGGGAGGCTGGGGCGCCCCGAGTGGATGTGGCGGCCGCCGGCTCCTCCCAACCGGTGGCCGACCCCAAACAGTCCGGAGCTACCCAGCGCAACGAGCGGGTCGAGGTCGTCTTCGTGGCGCCCGCGCCCTAACGGTTTTCCCGGGTTTTCACGGCCTGCCAGCCGCTTGCCGCCCACGGCCAGGCCCTTTTGAGCGCCCACCGGCCGGTACCGCTGGATTCAGTCTCGCTGCAAAAGCGTAAAGCGCCTGGACGATTTCCAAAATTGGGCGCAACTTTTAGTACAGGCGGACATCTAAACTAATTAGAGATCTTGGCTCGCGACTCGCTTTTCGGTGAACGCATCATCTGGACCGGCCGCCCGGAATCGGTGGCAACGCCGCCGATTCTGCGAGCCTTCGCAGCGGTGTTGTTTGTCATGGCGGGTGTCTCCGTCTCGTACGCGCTGGTCATCACGCTGGCGTTACAGCTCTCGCCGGCCCCGATGCTGCTCTTTGCTCTTTGGTGCGCAACCGTAGGCGCCGCCGCATCACGGCTTCCGCGCTGGTGGCAGAGCGGGGTTGAGTATGTCGTCACCGAGCACCACGTGATTTCCCGGCGCGGCGCGTTTCGGCGCACGATAGAACGGCGTGCCATTAGTTTCGCGCGCATCTTCTGGAGCAAGGTCGACCCCACGTCCGGCGATCTAGAACTGGTGCGCGCCGTGCCGACAGGCGCCCTGAGGCGGCGTCTCATGTTGCGGCTTTCCGGCGTACATGCACCGGATCGCGTCTGGGCCATCATTCGGGGTGCGGAAGCGGTGGCACCGACTGGTCGTGCGGAACGGCCGGTGAGCCAACGGCTCGACTGCGGTGAGCGCGTGGTGTGGTCCGCACAGCCGCGGCCTCGTTGGCGCGTTTACCTTCCCCGTGGAAGGCGCGAGTGGGCGCTCATCAGCATCGCAGCATTTCTGGTGGCGGTGGTGGTGCGCATGTTGATCGATGCCATCGGCACGCTGGATTCCCTGGTGACCAATGGGGTTCCGGTCCGTTCGCTTCCGTTTTTGGCCTTGACCTTGGGGCTCACTGCAAGCGTGCTCCTGGTGCTGGTTATCGCCGCCTACATTATTTACGACACCTTGATCCGCGTGGGGCGTTTGGTTTCCAAAACTCGCTACGTCATCACCGATAAGCGCGTTCTGATTCAGCGCGATCGCGAGGAGTTGCACCTGGACCGGGGCAGCATCGTCGAGGTGATCCACACGCCGACTGGCAAGGGAATCAGCGACGTGTTTCTGGTACTGGATGGGCCGCGCGCCCGCGCCCTGGCCGCCAGCGGCGCGTTCGGCGAAGCCGAGCGAGGACCCCACCTTCGGCCAGTGCTGGAAGCAGTGGAGGACGCCGAAGGAGTCAGCCGTATTTTG
>DASXTY010000972.1:0-1977 GCA_036505155.1 Polyangiaceae bacterium
CTCAGGCTCCGGAAGCTTTGCGGGGAAGAGTCTCGAAGCTGCCGTGTAGAGCGCGGCACGCGTGTCTTGCCCAAGCGCTTCATGAGGCCTCTCGTTGTTGTACTCTTCTTGAAATTGGTCGAAACGAAGTTGCTGTGCACGAAGGCTGCTTCTAGGCGGCCGCGCAGTTTCGGACTTCAGAGTCTTATGCATGCGCTCATGCCGCCCATTCTGGTCCGGCCTCCCAGGCGTGATGCGCTCCGGCCGAATTCCCAGGCGGATCCAGCAGACGGCAAGGCGCGACAGGCCTGCCGGAGCCAGCGTCGAAAAAGGGCGCCCCATTGTCGGTCCGAATGGCGTCTGGAAGTCCGTACTCGCGAAAAGTAATCTCGAAGTTGCGCTGAGTTGGCGCCGACAACGGGCGAGCTTGGGCCTTGCAGCAAAGCAAATACCGACTGAATCCATCGGTGATGGTCAGTGGGTGGCACCGCTGATCGCCGACGCCGAAGTGGCCCTTGAAATCTGCGCACCAAACGCGATTGGGAGCTTCGTACGAGCGCAATTCGCTGCGGTAGAGCTCGTTGCGCCGTACGCGCTTGCGACGTCCGACCATTCCGCGCTTCGTCAAAAGCTCTCCCACGGTGCTTGCCGCAGGCAGCTTCGCGTTCGGATGATGGCGCTTGAGGATGGCGAGGAGCTTGCGCGGACCCCAAGTAGGGTGCGCTTTGCGAGCGTTCACAAGAAGCTGGACGACATCGGAGCTGACAGCGTGCGGATGCGAATGAGGCGCTCGCGACCGCTCCGCCAGCGCCTCGACGCCGCCTCCCTCGTAGCGCTCTTTCCATTTATAGCCTGGTTTCCTGCTGATTCCGAAGCGTTCGCAGAGCTCGACAAAGCTCTCTCCGCCCTCCAGCATTGCAGCCACAAACTTCACACGCTGGTCCAGCGAAGACGATTCCTTCCAAGGCATGACAGACATTCACGCATGCGCGTGAAATCTGTCACCTATGTACCCGGTCTGATTTGCCACCTATATACCCGGTCCGAACCAATTATTTTCTTGACGGGTTTAGAGCGACGGCTGGCCTCGTCGTGAGGAGTGAGTTGGATTTTAGGCATTACTTGCGCGAGGTCTCGCGAGGCCGGCGCTTCTCGAGCGCGATCGACTTTGCAGCCATTTTACCGCTCAAAACGCGTTCGCGCGGTCGATGCGTGGCTCGAGAAAACGCATGGTACAGAGGAGTGATGAGCAACCAATATCGATGGCTGAGATTGGGGAATTCGGAGCTCTTAGCGGGATTGTCGGAGCTGGTTCGGCAGAGCAATCACCTGACCGGACAATTGCTCGCGCACCTGGTGGAGCTCGAAGAGCGCAAGCTGCACTTGGAGCTGGGGTTCTCGTCGCTGTTTGCATATTGCGTGGAAGCTTTGGGCATGAGCGAGGGTACCGCTGGCCGGCGAGTGACGGCGGCGCGGGTGTGTCGACGATTTCCGGAGCTGTTCGAGCGGGTCGCTCGGGGTGAGTTGCATTTGTGCGCGTTGTGCGCGCTCGCGCCGCACTTGAGTCTCGAGAACGCCGCTGAGCTGTTCGCGGCGTGTCGAGGCAAGACTCGGCGGCAGGTCGAGGAGCTCCTGGCCGCACGCTTTCCGCGACCCGATGTGCGTGAGCAAATCCGGCGTCTACCGGCGCGCGCCGAAGTACCAACGGGAACCGTGGCGCAACCAGTGCCGACCCGAGCGAGCGATGAGTCATTCGAGTCACCCTCGGCGGCTCAACCGCGCCAAATGCCTGCGAATCCAGTGCCGATGACGGCGAATTCACCGCCAATGCCGGCAAGTCCGGCGCCGATGCGGACCCGGGGCGCCGTCTCTGATGCGCGCCGACGTGCGCGCGAAGTCGAGCCGCTCTCGGCTGATCGCTTTGGCGTGCATTTCACGGCCGATGCGGAGCTTCGCGATCTGATCGAGCGAGCGCGGGCGTTAGCGAGTCACCGGCTG
>DASXTY010000973.1:0-6356 GCA_036505155.1 Polyangiaceae bacterium
GGAGTTGGGCCGGTAGCAGCTCTCTTCGTCAAAACGGCCCTCCGCACCCAGTGACCCGTACACTTCGTCGGTCGAGACATGATGCAGGTGAATCCCCGGATGCGACCGCACCACCTCAAGCAGTGAGAACGTACCCACCACGTTGGTCTGAATGAAAACGCCCGGCGAGTGGATGCTCCGGTCCACGTGGGATTCGGCGGCGAAATTGACGATGGTGTCCACCGCGTGTTCGTCGCACAACCGTGAGACCAGCGATTGATCCGAGATGTCGCCCTGCGCGAAAAAGTAGCGCGCTTCGTCCACCGCTCCCTCGAGGTTCGAGGGATTGCCCGCATAGGTGCACAAGTCGAGGTTCGTGACCTCGCCGGCGAAGTCTGGACACCGGAACAAGAATCGGATGAACGCCGAGCCGATGAAGCCGCACCCTCCGGTGACCAAAACGTTCACCGGCGTTCGAGCATCGGCGTCACCCGGCGGCATGGCGCAGGCTCCGAAGGTAATCGAGAACTGCCTCGCGGTGCGCTCTGGGGGGATGCCCCAAGACGGATTCGGCGAGTCGGGTGGAAAGCACGGAATAGGCTGGCCGGCGCGCGGGACGCGGGAAATGAGCCGTGTCGACCGGCTCGACCGTGTGCGTGCGGAGCGACCAGCCGAGCTCCAGCGCAAGCTCGCGAACGGTGAGCGCGAGGCCGTGCCAGGTCGTTTCGCCGGCGTTTGCGAAATGATAAAGACCCGACGGCGCACTCCGCTCGCCGGTCAATCCCGAGAGCTCCATTGCCGCCTGCGCGACGTCGACGGTGTAGCTCGGCCGGCCCCACTGATCGTCCACCACGCTAACGGTTTCGCGTTCCGTCATGAGATTGAGGATGGTGCTCACGAAGTTTTTTCCGTTGGGACCGAAAAGCCAAGAAGTGCGGATCAGGTGGAATCGGTGCGAATCGGGGGAGCCCATGTTGCGAAAAACCTGCTCCTCACCTTCGAGCTTGGTTTTACCGTACACGCTGAGCGGTCCGCACCGCGCGCTCTCCACGTAGGGGGCTTTGCCAGCTCCGTCGAACACATAGTCGCTGGAGAAATGGACCAGGGCCGCGCCGGCTCCCAGGGCGGCCTGCGCCAAGATTTCGGGGCCCAAAGCGTTCGCGTGGTACGCAGCGTCGGCATGGCTCTCGGCGTCGTCCACTTTGGTGTAAGCCGCGCAGTTAATGATGTGGGTCGGGCGATGCCGAGCCGTAAAGTCGAGCACACTCGGTCGATGGGCGATATCGAGCTCGCGTCCGGTACCGATGAACTCCACCTGCAAAGCCCCCAGCCGCCCGCAAACTGAGCTTCCGAGCATGCCGGCGGCACCGGTGACCCAAACGGTCATGCTTCTGCTCGGCGGCGGAATTCGGAAAACGCTTCCCCTTGCTCGTCCCGGCGTGAGACGAGGGGGGTGTCCACCGGCCAGTCGATGCCGAGATCGGGGTCCTTCCAAGCCAGGGTGCACTCGGTATCCGGCTGGTACGGCGTGCTCACCTTGTAGAGAACGTCCGCAGATTCGCTAATAACGCAGAAACCATGGGCGAAACCCACCGGAACGAAGAGTTGTGCGTGCTCTTCGGCGTCCAGGGTAACGGCGTGCCACTTGCCGAAGGTTTTGGACGACGGCCGGATGTCCACTGCCACATCGAAGATCCGACCGCTCGCGACGCGCACCAGCTTCGCTTGGCCGGGTCGCGACTGATAGTGGAGCCCGCGAAGGGTCCCGCCAACCGAGTGCGAGTGGTTATCCTGCACGAAAACGCAATCGATACCGAGCTCGGCATACCGCGGCTGGCTGTAACTTTCGAGGAAGAAACCCCGGGCATCGCGAAAGACTGACGGCTTGATGAGCGTGAGCCCAGAAAGAGGGAGGCGCGTGACGTCCATGATTTCGCGCTAGTGTCCGGTATCGTCTGCTTCCCTGGGTGACTCTGCACATTCTCGGAGATAGGCCCCGTACGGGCTTTTCCCGTGCAGGTCCGCGAGTCTCAAGAGCTGGTTACTGTCGATGTAACCCATTCGATATGCGATTTCCTCGATACAAGCAATGTAGGTGCCCTGACGGCTCTGGAGCACATGCACGAAGTGGCTCGCCTCCAGCAAGCTGTCGTGGGTGCCAGTGTCGAGCCATACCATCCCCCGCCCCAGCGTGAACAGTCGAGCATCGCCGCGAGCGATGTACTCGTTGTTGACGTCGGTGATCTCGAGCTCGCCTCGCGGAGACGGCTTCAACTCTCGGGCGATCCGAACCACGTCGTTGTCGTAACAGTAGAAGCCGGTAACTGCGATGTGGGATTTGGGAATTTCCGGCTTTTCCTGGATCGAAACCACTCGGCCATCGCCGTCGATCTCGGCAACTCCATACCGCTGCGGATCATGGACTCGATAGCCGAACAGGGTGCAGCCCCGCTCCCGATTCACCGCCTCGCGCAACAGCTTTGCCAGACCCGCGCCATGAAAAATGTTGTCCCCCAGGATCAGGCACACCGAATCGTTCCCCACGAAGCTCCGCCCAATGATGAAAGCCTCGGCCAGACCATTGGGTTGAGCTTGCGCGGCATATTGGAAGGAAAGCCCCAGCGAGTCTCCGCTTCCCAATAGCCTCTGATACAAGGGTTGATCGGCTTCGGTAGAGATCACCAGCACCTCTCGAATTCCGGCCAGCATCAGCACCGAAAGCGGATAATAAATCATCGGCTTGTCGTATACCGGGAGCAGCTGCTTCGAGACCACGCTGGTCAGAGGATAGAGTCTGGTACCGCTTCCGCCCGACAGAATGATGCCCTTCATCCGACTTCAGTTCTCTGACTTCGACTTTGAGTGCGCGACGTTTTCCCGCGGCGACTTTAATACCGGGCCGCACGCCGTGCAAGGTCGCGTTTCTGCCTGACACCGGATCCCTTGATCCCGATCCCCCACGTGGCGCCCCGGGCACGGTCGGGGTATGCTGAATGGAACGCCAATGTCCACCGCGATACGGGCCGCATTTTTCGACATGGATCGGACGCTGGTTAGCAAAGATACCGCCACGCTTTACGCCCGATATCGCCGGGACATTGGCGAGGCCACGTGGCGGGATACCCTGCGGGTCGCCTGGTGGATGCTCACGTACACGGCCGGCGTCATCGACGCCCAGCGTGTAGCCCTCCGGGCTCTGCAGGAATTTCGCGGCAAGCAGGAATCGTTGCTCATCAGCTCCTGTGAAGACTGGTTTCAGAGCTACGTGCTGAAGCACGTGAGCGCCGCCGGGCGGCTGGCGGTGGAGGAGCACCGGAGCCTGGGAGAAATTCCGATTCTCATCACTGGAGCGACGCCCTACGCGGCGCGCCCCCTGGCCCGCGAGCTCGGAATCGAGCACGTGCTCTGCACCGAGCTGGACGTCGATGAGGGCGGCCGCCTCACCGGCAAGCTGCGCGAACCGATGTGCTACGGCGTGGGCAAGATCGAGCTGGCACGGCGCATCGCAGCCAGAGAAGGTTTTGAGCTTGAACAGGCAACCTTTTACAGCGATAGCATCACGGACTTACCGTTGTTTGAATGCGTTCGAAACCCGGTCACGGTAAACCCGGATCTTCGGCTGCGCCGCATTGCCCAACGGCGCGGCTGGCGCATCGTTCAATGGTAATCGCGAGCGGCAGTCCCGCAATTCCGGAAGGAATTGGGGACTCAGGACACTAATAAACCACCGGAACCGGTGGTAGCTCCACGATACCGGCGGACGCAAAGGTCGCGTGCTCCCAGTCTTTCACCGGCGCCGACTGGGGGGTGAGCACGATCGGCTGAGCGACTAACTGGCTCCCATCCCACTTGAGTCGGAAAATTCCCGACAGTCTGGTGGGATCGAAGTGCTCCTGGAGCAGCAGGATGTCTCCGACCATCGCGCAGAATTGCTCCGGACCCGCCCCTAGGATCTTGCTGGTACCGTAATTGACGCCGAAGAAGTTCGCGCCGGGGTCGATTCGGTCGATGTCCTCGATGTTCACTCCGAGCGAGTAGCTGTCTATGGTCCCATCGGGAGCAAAGGAATAAAGCAAGCCCTGCTCCTCCGCCCCCGCAATGGCATGTCCCGCCAGCGGTCCGTATCGGGCGGGATTGTTGGGCACCACGATCAGCCCTTCCAGATGCACTCCCTTGTTTTGGGTCGCCACGGTGGCTACTAGCGTGGGGGTTCCCGCCGAATTGACGCGCCAGACCTCCCCGATGGTGGTGACCGCGAGCAGGTCGCCGTTGAAAACCCCGGTCCGGTCCACATACAGCGAACCGCGCATCAATCCGTTGGTCCCCCTCGGGCCCGAGCCACCGGGAAGGTCCACCCAGGGATTAGTGACTGTGAGCCCATCCGCTCCGATGCGCATGATCTGGCCGTCGACGCCGTTTCCGGCAAACAGCTCTCCGGAGGAGAAGCCGCCGATGTTACCGCTTCGCGCGGTGGCGATTTTCACCTCTTCATTCATTCCCGAGACGTCAGAAAACTGGCGGTGCGAGCCATCGAATTCAATGCGCTCGAAGTTGTAGGGAAATCCGCCGTTTCTCGGGTCGTAATTGACCGACACGATGACCGTGTTGGTGGGCTCGTGGTAATCGATGCCGATTGGATTATTGAACTGGGTTGAGATCTGAATCAGCGTAAGCTGTGGCGGATCTCCGTCGTTGATCGGGTCGGTCAGATTCGGGATTCCATCGCCATCGCCGTCGCCGTTGCAATATCCCTCCTGTGAATCGGGGATGCTGTCTCCGTCGGTATCCGGACCCGCGGTCACCGGAGGAGGCGGTCCTCCGTCCAGCGTGATGGGGGGAACTCCACCGGTGGAAGGGTTTCCACCTTGTGCAACGGTGTTTCCTGAGCCCCCGTTGCCGGCTTGCGCCGCGGTTCCCCCCATTCCACCCACTGCCGCAACGTTACCGGTTGCGCCGCTGCCCGAAACACCGGCGATACCCGCGGATCCGCCGGACCCCCGCGCCGTCGTTCCGGTCTGGTTGCTGGAGCCGCAGCCCAGCGCAGCGGAGCCAATGCCTGCACAGAAAATTGAAGCCAACCAGAGCACCCGTCGGTTACCGTGCTCACCCCAGCTACTTTCGCGCGTTTTCGTCATGCCGGCACCTTAAGTGGTGCACGTTACCGGGTCGTTTCCAGCCGTGCACTGCAAAATATTGAACATCAGCAAGCTTACGAGTCTACCCTCGAAGCAGCTCCCTTGAAATACAATGCACCGGCAACAAAGATACGGGATCCTGCATGAGCCCGGAATACCCCGCATCGATCCAAGGCTTTTGGGGCGCTCCCACGTCTACTGTCGACTGGTGCGAAGCCAACTATCAGCACAGCTTTTACATTTGCGAGTTTTTCAACACGCTCTCGGGGTTTGCCATGATTATCGCCGGGGGCATGGGGCTGGCGCTCTACCGGAGGGTATTGTCGGCGCGGTTTTTGATGGTCTATGCGGCGCTGATTCTGGTGGGAATTGGCAGTGTCGCGTTCCACGCCACTTTGAAGCTCGAGCTTCAGATGCTGGACGAGCTCCCCATGTTGTACTTGGCGCTCTTGATGGTGCACATCCTGGTCGAGAATCAACCAAAGCCGCGCTTTGGACGCTGGTTTCCAGTCTTGCTGGTGACGCACGCGGCGCTGCTGACGTATCTGTGCGCTTTCACTCGAGGAAAATTACAGTTTTGGATCTTTCAATTGAGCTTCGGTTCACTGGAGCTGTTCGCTTTGGTGCAAACCTATCGGATTTACAAAGGAAGTAACCACAGGGGGCTGCGCAAGCTGTACCGATTGGGGATGAGCGCGTACCTTTTGGCGGTAACGCTGTGGTTCATCGATATCCGCTTCTGCGACGCGTTGAGCACATTACCGAACATCGGGCTATTCAATCCGCAGCTTCACGCGGTGTGGCACGTGTTGGTTAGTTGCGGATTTTACCTGCTGCTATTGGTGATCCGCTGGCCGCGCGCGGCGGTTCCTTAAGGAACGGAAAGGGTCCACGCGCATTACGCCCGTGTGTAGCGATGTTTGACTCCGAGGGGGAAGTATTGTGGGTCTCCGTGCTGCAACAGCTTGATGCGAGGCGTACGGCGCTCGGAGGGGACGTAATTCAGAAATTCGCTGTTGAGGCGCTCGAGGTGGAGTCGGATCGACTGGGCAACC
Source organism: Polyangiaceae bacterium (assembly GCA_036505155.1). Taxonomy (GTDB): domain Bacteria; phylum Myxococcota_A; class Polyangia; order Polyangiales; family Polyangiaceae; genus DASXTY01. The sequence continues at coordinate 6,170 of DASXTY010000973.1, forward strand.
CGAGCGGCCAAGTGGGCGCTCGATTCCACTCCGCGCGCCAGCTCGACTGCGATTTCGAGCAGGGAGTCGAGCTGGCCGTCTTCGCACACTTGCATGACGAACTTGCCGGTCACGAGCTCGACCAGCTCCGGCTGTTCCAAGCCGATCATCACGCTTTCGGGATAAACGTTGGCGCCATAAAAAGACA